>CAZOHQ010000001.1:0-29163 GCA_964579455.1 uncultured Syntrophaceae bacterium
GGTCATGGTCTTGTAGTAGTCGAAGCTCAGGATCGCCATGTCTCCCAATGTCCCCAGCTTCTTCCCCTGGTAGCTGCCGCCGCAGGCCTGCGCGTTGTCCTCGAGGACGAGGAGATTGTGCTTTTTCGCCACCTCGATGATCTTATCAATGCGAGCGGCCGCCCCGCACATGTGGACGGGAATCACACACTTCGTGGAAGGGGTTATCTTTGCCTCCATATCGTCGGGATCAAGGTTCAGTGAATCATCGATGTCCGTCATGATCGGGATGGCCCCCACCTCAAGCACCGACTCATAGGTGGCGATAAAGTCGAACGCGGGGACGAGGACCTCGTCTCCCGGTCCCACATCCAGGGCGGTCAGGGCGACCTTCAGGGCCGCGGACCCGGATGTCACGCCCAGGGCATAGCCGACACCCATGTACTTGGCGAATGCCTTTTCGAATTCCTTGACCTTGAAGACCCCTTTGCGCTCTGCATCAAATCCGTACCGCATGAAGACACCTGTCTCCAGTATATCCATTACTTCCTTTGCTTCTTCTTTTCCTATAAGTTCAGATCCAGCCATTCTATTGCCTCCGTTTTTGTCTATTAATACGCGTCACTGTATATCTCTATGGCGTCTCCCGCCGTCACCCTGCGGGGGTTGTTTGCCAGTGGTCTGGCCACCGTCATGGCAGCCTCTGCCAGCTTCGGAAAGTCTTCCTCCGGGATACCGAGCGTCTCCAAGGTGTCGTAGATGCCGCAATCATCGATCAGGTTCTCTACCGCACCAACGGCCAGACCCGCGGCCTCGTTCAGAGAGAGGTCATCAATGGGTTCACCCATGACTTCGGCGATTATGGCGAACTTTTCCAGCGCCCCGGGCAGATTGAAGTTCATAACCGCCGGGAGAAGGAGTGTATTCGCCAGACCATGGGGGATTCCGTACATGCCTCCAAGCGGGTAAGAGAGGGAATGTACGGCGGTAACCCCGGCATTTGCCAGGCCCAACCCGGCGTACAGGCTTCCCAGGAGCATCTGCCCCCGTGCTTCCAGATCGGTACCGTTGTGGACGCAGGTCCGCAGGCTCTCGGAGATCAGGGCTATCGCCTCCAGCGACACCATCTCACTCATGGGGCTTGCCGTGATCGATGTATATGATTCTATGGCATGGCACAGAGCGTCGACGCCGGTGGTCGCGGTGACCTTTGATGGAATGCTCAGGGTCAGTTCGGGGTCGAGAAGGGCGATATCGGGATAGAGGTAGGGACTGTTCATCCCCTCCTTCTTGTTCAGATCCTTTCGAATGAAGACGGAGGTGAAGGTCACTTCACTCCCCGTTCCGGCAGTTGTCGGAATCATGATGGTAGGAAGTCCCGGTCCCGGAACCTTGTTCAGCCCCAGGTAGTCTTCGGCCTTTCCCTTGTTAGCGGTTATCACGGCCACGGCCTTTGCCATGTCCATGGTGCTCCCACCACCGATTCCCACGACTATGTCACATTTCCCATCCGCGGCTGCCTTGGCACCTTCATCGGCCAGTTCCAGAGGGGGTTCCCCCTCCACCTTGTCAAAGATGACGATGTCCATGCCGGCTTTTTTGAAATAGTCGGACACCTTGTCTTTGAGCCCTGAGAGGGAGAGGTTGTTGTCGAGGACTATCAGCGGCTTATTGCCGCCAAGAGCCCCTATATGTTCGCCCAATTGCTCAAATGACCCGTTCCCAAAAACTATCTTTCCCGCACCGGTAAAAGAAAATATCGTATTCATATCGAATCCTTTCAAATTCTCTGTTTTTGTAAATCCGCGAGACGGTTATGACCGTCCCCCATTATATTGTTATTCTGCCCTCATAGACAAACTCGACCTTTCCTTTGAGCCATACTTCCTCAAAGGAATTGCCCTTGTTTTTGAAATCAACGGTGAGGGTTCCGCCGGGCACCTCAACCTGGATCGGAGGTTCTCCCACTCCCATAAACCTGCTGCTGATAATGGCCGATGCCACCGCCCCTGTTCCGCACGCCAGGGTTTCTTCCTCAACACCCCGTTCGTAGGTACGCACACGTATACGGCCCGGTTCGATAATCTCCACAAAATCGACATTTGTTCCCGCAGGTTCAAATGCCTGGTGGAACCTGACCACGCGCCCTGTCTTTGCCACTTCATCCGCCGGCATTTCTGCAACTCCGTCTCTGAATATGATGGTATGCGGGACCCCCGAATTTGTGAAATAATAAGGAGTACGCATCCCGTCTATGTCCAAAAATTCTTTATCTTCCGGAGAAGAGGGGTCTGTAAGCTGGATGGCAACCACTTCGTCTTTTACGAAGGCACCGACCATCCCCGCCATCGTCTCCATACCCATCCGAGATTTCGCAAAACCCCTTTTTACGGCAAATGCGGCTGCGCATCGCGCGCCGTTGCCGCACATCTCCGCTTCGCTTCCATCAGCCTGGAATATCCTCAGCCTGAAATCGCCAACCGCGCACGCATCGATTATGAGAAGACCGTCAGCACCGACAGATGTGCGGCGCCTGCACCACACAGAGGCTCGTTCGCTCCAGTTTGTGATGATATCCTCAGAGCGGTTATCTATGATGATAAAATCATTTCCATGGCCGGACATTTTTGAAAATTCAATGAATCTGTTTCTCTTTTCAGTCAAATCTGATTCACCTCCTGAAAGAAGGGGGTAGTATGGCAGGATTAATTGCAGATTTAAAGTACTTTTTTTATACAGTAGAAAACATTTCTGAGGATTGACAGTCCCTCTCTGCCTTCGAGAAGACCCTCGCCTGTCCAGCCTGGTATGTCTCAAACCGTATATGCCGGGGGATGTCTTTATATCAACGTGAGCATGTACTTATTGCTATTTTCACATCATGTATATTCTGAGCATCAAGCTTGATCGTAAAGATTTTTGACGTTTTTACGTCAGAAACACGGAAAACACGAGGAGATCGAGTGCCTGCTTTCGCACATATCCGTAGATATCACCATGCAATCCTACGAAAATGTCGATTATGGCAACGCCATAGTTAATTAAAGCTTGTGTTATTTAGACAATAATTACCGTTAGATCGGCATTATTTCTTTGCGGTGGTGTATATGGCACCATAATTGCGGTAGTGGTGCGAAAGGGCTTCTGCGCCCACGGGCCAATAGATCCGAATAATACAAGGTGAATGATACAAATATGAAACTGACTTCGAAGGGGGACAAGCCCATTGTTCTTTCCAGGATGCCTGTATATTGTAATGACCGCATTCTGATAGACGACAGTGAGTGGAAAACTGCTTTAGACTGGCAAAGCATCCATCGAGGTGATATAATTTTTGGTTCGTTCGATAAAAATCGAACGGTCTGCGGGCAATAATGCATATGTCAGTTTGATGATATGTAATGCGGCCGAAAGCTCTGTTAAGATCTGCGGATGCCGGGTCGGTTATGACGTTGGATATAGAGAGGTTATCTCTTCCCACCCAAAGGTAAAACCGAATCTGAATGCGGAAATCAGGGTGAGGGTTTCGTGAGAATGAGCCTGGCCGCGCCGGATGAGATGCCTGAAGAAGCAATTCAAAGCTTGAAAGATGTAATTAAAGACTGGTCTTAAAAAGGAGTCATCTCGTGCAGTGTGATGGCAGTATTATAGAAGAATTGGAAGATCATCCCCGTGAATTTTGCGGTGTCTTCGGGATCTTTGGGGATCCCGATGCCGCGGAAAAAACCTACCTGGGACTGTACGCACTTCAGCATCGAGGACAGGAGAGCGCGGGAATCGCGGCGTCGGATGGGAAACAGATATCGCTCCACAGGGGAATGGGCCTTGTCTGGTCGGTTTTCCAGGATCCCAATATCATGCCGACACTTCGCGGTGCGTCTGCCATCGGGCACAATCGATACTCGACAACGGGCTCCTCGGATCTTATGAATGCGCAACCTATTCTCATACGTTCCAGGGGCGAACAGATTGCCGCCGCCCACAACGGGAACCTGGTCAATTCCCGGGAACTTCACACCATGCTTGAGGAACAGGGGGCAATATTTCAGACCACATCGGATAGCGAGATAGCCCTTCATCTCATTGCGAGATCGAAGAAGGCGACTATCGAGGAAAAGATCGAGGACGCCCTCTCACAACTGGAGGGTGCATACTGCTTCATCTTTCTTACCAATTCAAAATTAATCGCCGTACGGGACCCTCGGGGCTTCAGGCCGCTCTGTATCGGTAAGTTAGAAAATGCTTACGTTGTCGCCTCCGAATCATGTGCCTGCGATATCATAGGTGCCGAATACATTCGAAGCGTCGAGCCGGGAGAGATCGTCGTCATCGATGAAAGCGGCATCTCTTCACGTTTCCTTAAAACAAAACCCAAACAATCTTCTTGTGTTTTTGAATATATATACTTTTCACGGCCCGACAGTATCATCTTTGGCGAGAAGGTGGATAAGGCGAGGCGTATGCTGGGTAAAAGACTGGCCCAAGAGTCTCCCTGTGAAGCCGATATCGTAATCCCCATTCCCGATTCGGCCAATACCGCCGCCCTCGGGTATGCACAAGAATCGGGATTGCGCTTTGAAATCGGGCTGATACGAAACCACTACGTAGGTCGTACCTTTATCGCACCCCACCAGAAGGCGAGAGATATGGACGTCAAGGTGAAATTTAATCCCGTGACCGGTGTATTGAAAGGGAAACGAGTTGTGGTAATAGAGGATTCCATCGTTCGCGGTACCACCTTGAAGCAACTGATTCATCTCATCAGAAGTGCGGGTGCCGTGAAGGTTCATGTGCGTGTAAGTTCTCCGCCGATCATTTCTCCCTGCTTTTACGGGATTGACATATCGAGCCGTGGTGAGCTTATCGCTTCTTCTCACTGCGTGGAAGAAACGTGCCGCTATCTCGAGGCCGATTCCCTTGCCTATCTCTCGGTTGAAGGAATGCTGAGTGCCGTTCCCGAGGGAGAGCTTCAATGTACCGCATGCTTCACGGGAGAGTATCCGACAGAGGTTCCTCAAAACTTCAGCAAGGATCTCTTCTCCGCTGATTGCGGGGAGATAGAAAAATAATTATTGATGGAAAAAGTATTATGACAGTCGTAAAGCGTTCATACTGCGGGAAGCTGAGGCTTACCGATAAAGGCACTGAGGTACATCTGAAGGGATGGGTGGATGCCTTAAGGGATCATGGAGAGGTTCTTTTTATACATCTCCGAGACAGAAGCGGTATCGTGCAGGTAGTATTCAATCCCGAAGACACCCCTGCGAAGACATGCAGACAGGCCCAGTCGCTGAGAAGTGAATTCTGTATTTCAGTGAGAGGCTTTGTGAAAAAAAGGAATAAGGGAACGGAAAACCCGAATATCGAGACGGGCAAGATCGAGGTGGTTGTCTCTGATCTGGAAATTCTTAACCAATCCAAGCCACTGCCCTTTCCTATTTCGGAAAAGGCAATGGTCGCCGGTGCTGCCGTCGGGGATATCGGTTCGATAGCTGAAGATACGCGGCTACAATATCGCTACCTCGACCTGAGACGCCCTACCATGCAGCGCAATCTCGTTATGAGGCACCGCATCACCAAATGTGTCCGCGATTATCTGGATGAGCATAGTTTTGTTGAAGTGGAAACGCCGATGCTGACAAAGAGTACTCCGGAAGGTGCCCGCGATTATCTTGTTCCCAGCCGCATCCACCCGAAACGATTTTATGCGCTCCCCCAGTCTCCCCAGCTTTTCAAACAGCTTCTCATGGTAAGCGGTATTGAACGTTATTTTCAGATCGCACGGTGCTTTCGTGATGAGGATCTGAGACCGAACAGACAGCCTGAATTCACCCAGCTTGACCTTGAGGCATCCTTCATCGAGGAGGAAACTATATATAACCTGATGGAAGAGCTTGTGGTGCGCATGTTTGCCGTGGGTGGCATTACCATCACCCTTCCCTTTCCACGAATGACCTGGGATGAAGCCATGGATTCGATGGGAACGGACCGGCCCGATGCCCGCTTTGGTCTCCGCTTTACTGATGCCACCGATATCTTCAAAGATACCTCCTACGGCATATTCAGTCGAATAGTGCAAAAGGGCGGTTTTATAAAGGGGATTAACGTCAAGGGGCAGTCTGACAAGCTGAGCAAAAATGTCCTGCAGAATGAGTATGCGGGCAAGATCGTTCCCTCCTTCGGTGCAAAGGGTATGACCTGGATGCGGGCTATAGGGGAAACACTGGAATCCAATATCGTTCAGTTTTTCAGCGAGGAAGAGAAGAAAAACATCAGAGAGCGTTTCAATGCCGAAGAAGGTGATGTTATCATACTCATCGCCGATACCTCTTACAAGGTTGTTTCATCGGTCCTGGGACAGTTGAGGATGCATCTGGCTCATCGGCTTGACTTAATTCCGAAAGATGAAGTATGTCCATTATGGATCACGGAATTTCCGCTTTTTACTACGACAGGAAGAAGAATAACATCGAATCACCACCCCTTTACCGCACCGGACAGTTCCGATTTCGATCCGAATAATCGAGAGGAACTCCTTGCCCTTAAGTCACGTGCCTATGATCTGGTTGTCAACGGCGAGGAACTCGGGGGTGGAAGCATTCGAATACATGACAGTTCCCTTCAGCAGAAAATATTTCAGGCCCTCGGTTTGTCCGATCGTGAGGTGAAGAAAAAGTTCGGATTTTTCCTGAAGGCCCTTGATTACGGAGCTCCGCCTCACGGAGGCATCGCCCTCGGCATGGACAGGGTTATTTCCATGATACTGGGAACGGAAACCATTCGTGAAGTCATCGCCTTCCCGAAGAACCGAAGTGCCCATTGCCCCCTCAGTGAAGCGCCTTCTTCCGTCGCGCGCAAACAGCTATCCGACCTGGGTCTGCTCGATCTCGATAGCGGCAAATGGGTTGAGGGGAAAAAAATTATAACGGGTTAGGATCTGGTCCTGAATGATGAAAGCATTACTTGTATTGGAAGATGGAAGATTTTTTGAGGGAACATCCTTTGGCGCCTCCGGGGAACGCTTCGGCGAGGTGGTGTTCAACACGGGGATGACGGGCTATCAGGAAGTCCTGACAGATCCGTCCTATAAAGGTCAGATCGTCGTAATGACCTGTCCCCTTATCGGAAATTACGGAATCAATGAAGAGGATTCGGAATCACGATCCCTCTGGCTCGAAGGTTTCGTCATCAGGGAGCTGAGCGGCATAACCAGCAACTGGCGATCGCAAAAGGACCTTGCCACCTACCTCGAAGAACACAATATCATAGGCATCCAGGGTATCGATACCCGCGCACTGACAAAACACATCAGAACCAGGGGTGCCATGAGGGCCGTTATATCCACCGCCGACGATAACATCGATTCTCTCGTTGAAAAGGCATGCGCATCGCCCGGACTTGAGGGGATAGACCTCGTGGCGAGCGTGACCTGTGAAAAACCCTCTGTGTTGAACGGACAGGACGGACCGCGGGTCGTTGTCATGGATTTCGGCGTCAAACAGAGCATTTTGAATCAGCTCCGGAATGAGGGCTGCAATGTGACCGTTCTTCCCGCCCATACCTCGATTGATGAGATTATGGAGAGGGAGCCCGGCGGCATACTTCTCTCAAACGGTCCTGGAGATCCCGATGCCGTGAAATATGCGGTAGCCACGACAAAGAGACTTCTCGAGATGGGAACGATTCCGATCTTCGGTATCTGCCTGGGTCAACAGATTCTGGGCCTGGCACTGGGGGGGAGGACATATAAACTAAAATTCGGACATCACGGATCAAACCAGCCTGTCAAGGACCTGAAAACGGGGAAAATCGATATTACCGTTCAAAACCACGGGTTTTGTGTCGATATCGATTCTCTTGACAAAAAATTGATAGAGATGACCCATATTAACCTCAACGATAATACACTGGAAGGCTTTGAGCATAAAGAATTGCCTGCATTTTCAGTTCAGTTTCATCCGGAGGCTGGTCCCGGTCCTCATGATGCGCGATATCTGTTCCACCGGTTTGTCGAAATGATAACAAGTTATGAAAAGTAGGAGTGTGAGAAGTGAAAGAGACAGTTGCCGTATTTGATTTCGGATCACAGTACTCCCAGCTCATCGCCCGACGTATCAGGGAGATGGGTGTCTACTGTGAGATTGTCAGGCATGATATATCGAAAGATAAGCTGGCAGAGCTTGCTCCTGTAGCAGTGGTTCTTTCGGGAGGCCCCGCCTCAGTTCTCGACCCGGATTCGCCCTCCATGGACCGTGAGATACTCTCTCTCGATATACCCATACTGGGCATATGCTACGGTATGCAACTCATGGCACAGCTTCTCGGTGGTGTGGTGGAAAAGGGGAGGGGCGGAGAATACGGTCCCGCCTTGATTGAGACCTCAGGATCGACGGGTATATTTCAGGGAATGGAATCTCCTCTCCATGTCTGGATGAGTCATGGGGATCATGTAGAGACAGTTCCCGAAGGCTTTCTCGTGCTGGCGAGCACACATGATTGCCCGATCGCAGCTATGATGGATACAGCAGGGAGAATGTTTGGCATTCAGTTCCATCCCGAAGTGGTTCACACACCGAAGGGGGTCGAAATTATCAGAAACTTTCTCTTTCATGTGGCGGGATGTGCGGGCGATTGGACCATGGGTCGATTCGCCGAAGAATCGGTGAAAAAAATCAGGGATACCGTGGGCGATTCCAATGTAATCTGCGGCCTTTCGGGCGGTGTCGATTCATCCGTTGCTGCCGCACTCATAAACAGGGCGATAGGTGGCCAGATGAAGGCCATCTTTGTGGATAACGGTCTCCTGCGGAAAGGGGAAGTGGATGAAATCCGCACCCTCTTTACCGAAGATTATAAGCTCAACTTCCGCATTGCTGACGCAAGGGTGAGGTTTGTCGATGCGCTGAGAGGGGTGATTGATCCCGAAAGAAAGAGGAAGATCATCGGCGAGACCTTTATCGATGTCTTTAGAGACGAGGCAGCGGGTGTCGAATCCGCCCGGTTTCTTGCCCAGGGAACGCTCTATCCCGACGTGGTGGAAAGCCAATCGGCCCATGGCGGACCCTCTTCAATGATCAAGAGTCATCATAATGTTGGAGGCCTGCCCGCTGATCTCCCTTTTGAACTCCTGGAACCGCTCAGGGAGCTATTTAAAGATGAGGTACGGGTGCTTGGGAGAGAGTTGGGATTACCGGAAAGGCTCCTGATGAGACAACCCTTTCCGGGTCCGGGCCTGGGTGTACGCATCGTAGGTGAGGTGACTGAAGAGTCCCTTGCCATACTTCGAGATGCCGATGTAATTGTTCAGGAAGAGTTGAAGGCCTATGAGGGATATGGAGATATCTGGCAGTCCTTTGCCGTTCTCCTCCCCGTTAAAAGTGTGGGTGTGATGGGTGATGAGCGGACCTATGACAACGTGGTGGCCCTGAGAATTGTCACAAGTCTTGATGCGATGACGGCCGACTGGGTCAAACTTCCCTATGAAATTCTGGGAAAGATATCTTCGAGGATCATTAACGAGGTAACGGGCGTGAATCGTGTCGTCTATGACATAAGTTCAAAACCGCCCAGCACCATCGAGTGGGAATAGTTACCGTTTATGCCAAAACGTACTGATATAAAAAAGATTCTGATTATCGGTTCAGGACCTATCGTCATCGGACAGGCCTGCGAATTCGATTACTCCGGCACTCAGGCCTGCAAGGCTCTCGTCGAAGAGGGATACGAGGTGGTACTCCTGAATTCGAACCCGGCCACCATTATGACGGATCCCGAGATGGCCGACAAGACCTATATTGAACCGATAACGGCAGATATAATCGAGAAAATCATCGAGAAGGAACGTCCCGATGCCGTCCTTGCCACCATTGGCGGTCAGACGGCACTTAATACGGCCGTTGAGGCCGCCGAACGGGGGATCTTTGAACGATATCATGTGGAGATGATCGGGGCCGATCTGCCGGCCATCAAGAGGGCTGAAAACAGGGATGAATTCAAAGCGGCGATGGCGGAGATCGGACTCGATGTCCCCAGGAGTGAGGTGGCCCATTCCATGGAGGAGGCCCGAGAGGTCGCGGATGATTTGGGCTTTCCCCTTGTCATCCGTCCCAGCTTTACCCTCGGTGGTACCGGCGGTGCCCTGGCCTATAATGCCGAGGAGTTTGAAGACTGCGCCTCCTATGGTATCGAACAGAGCATGATAAACGAGATCCTCATAGAGGAATCTGTCCTCGGGTGGAAGGAATACGAACTGGAAGTCATGCGTGATCATAAGGACAATGTGGTCATTATCTGTTCCATAGAAAACTTTGACGCCATGGGGGTTCACACGGGTGATTCCATCACCGTCGCCCCTGCCCAGACACTTACGGACAGGGAATATCAGTATCTTCGCAATGCATCCATTGCAGTCATTCGAAAGGTGGGAGTTGCCACGGGGGGATCCAATATACAATTTGCCGTAAATCCCGAAACGGGACGTGTGGTGGTTATCGAGATGAATCCCCGGGTTTCGAGATCCTCTGCCCTGGCATCGAAGGCGACCGGATTCCCCATTGCGAAGATTGCCGCAAAACTTGCCGTCGGTTACACCCTCGATGAAATCCCGAATGATATTACGAAACAGACTCCGGCATCCTTTGAGCCAACCATCGACTACTGCGTGGTCAAGATACCCCGTTTCGCCTTTGAAAAATTCCCCGGCGTGGAAGACACCCTCACCATATCGATGAAATCGGTGGGGGAAACCATGGCCATCGGCAGGACCTTCAAAGAGGCGCTCCAGAAAGGGCTGAGGGGGCTTGAAACGGGCCTGAACGGGCTTGACCGAAACAGAGGAGATGCCTGTGAATACAGTGATGCGCTTCTCACCCGTCCTACTGCGGAGCGGCTTTTTCACATACGATGTGCCATAGAAAAAGGCATGCCCATCGACCGGATAGCGGAGCTTTCGGGAATCGATCCCTGGTTTCTCCAGAATATCAAAGATATCGTCGATATGGACACAACGATCGGGGGCTTCAGGGGTGGGGGTACACTCCCTCCGGATATCATGAAAAAGGCTAAGAAATTCGGATTTTCAGACCGACAGATAGGCAACATTATGGGTATGGATGAATCCCGCATTCGGACCATGAGGGAAAAGGACGGGATAACGCCGGTCTATAAGCTTGTCGATACCTGTGCCGCCGAATTTGAAGCCTATACGCCCTATTATTACTCTACCTATGAGGAAGAAGATGAAAGCAGGGGGAGCGAAACCAGAAAAGTAATGATAATAGGCGGCGGCCCGAACAGGATTGGGCAGGGGATAGAATTCGATTACTGCTGTGTTCATGCCTCGATGGCACTGAGGGAAGCAGGGTATGAGACGATAATGGTAAATTCCAATCCTGAAACGGTATCCACCGATTACGATATTTCGGACAGGCTCTATTTTGAACCCTTAACGCTGGAGGATGTTCTCAATATCGCCCGGACGGAAAAGCCCGAAGGCGTCATCGTGCAGCTTGGCGGGCAGACACCCCTGAATCTGGCTTTGCCCCTGGCGCAGAACGGAGTGAAAATACTGGGAACGTCTCCGGAGGCCATTGACCGGGCCGAAGACAGAAAACTCTTCAAGGAAATGGCCGACAAACTGGATATCAGACAACCCGCAAACGGCACGGCGATCTCATTTGAAGAGGCCGAAGAGATAGTGGAAAGAATCGGGTATCCCGTGCTGATTCGACCTTCCTATGTGCTCGGTGGAAGGGCCATGGTAGTGGTCTGGCATCAGGAAGATCTCAGGGGATTTGTGAAGGAAGCTTTTGAGGCATCACCGGATCACCCCATACTGATAGACAAATTTCTCGAAGATGCCCTTGAGGTGGACGTCGATGCCGTTTCCGACGGAATCGACGTTATCATAGGCGGCATTATGGAACATATTGAGCACGCCGGCATTCACTCGGGGGACAGCGCCATGGTTATTCCCTCCTATTCGATCAAACAGGAAATGCTGTCGGAGATAAAGGATGTGACGAGGCGTATGGCCCTCGAGCTTGAGGTAAAGGGCCTTATCAACATCCAGTTTGCCGTTAAGGGTGATGAGCTCTATGTGCTTGAAGTAAACCCCCGGGGGTCGCGCACCGTTCCCTTTGTATCAAAGGCTACCGGCGTGCCTCTGGCCAAGATCGCCACAAGAGTAATGGTCGGTCAGTCCCTCAAGGATCAGGGAATATTCAAGGATCCTGAACCCCGGTATTTTTCGGTCAAAGAATCGGTTCTTCCCTTCACGAGATTTTATGGCGCCGATACACTTTTGGGCCCGGAGATGAAATCCACGGGTGAGGTAATGGGGATCGATCCCGATCTCGGAGTGGCCTTTGCGAAGAGCCAGATTGCCGCCGGGCAGAGCGTCCCAGATTCCGGGAAGGTATTTATCAGTGTCAAGGACTATGATAAACGTGAAATTGTAGAAATTGGGAAAAAATTCGAGGATCTTGGGTTTGAGATACTGTCAACACCAGGCACGGCACAAACGCTCAGGGAAAGTGGCGTCTCTGTCACACAGCTCCCCCGCCTTGACGAAGGTCGGCCGAACCTCCTGGACTATATCAAGAACCGGAATGTCGATCTTCTGATCAACACCCCGAGCGGTCCGAAACCGAGACGAGACGAGATTAAGATTCGAAGCACGGCACTCTCCCGTAATGTGCCACTTGTTTCAACCGTCGCCGGAGCCAAGGCTATGGTTAACGCCATCGATGCTCTGAGACGTCAGACACTGACGGTACGGTCACTGCAGGAGATATATCGCAGCACGGACCGGTAATGTAATTCCCGGATACGGGGATATATACACCACACAAAGGTACCATGTTGTATTGAAAAGGGGGCATGCAGTCATGAGTCAGAAATCAACAACCGCCAGAGGGACCAAGGAGCTATCGCTCCTGTGGGAGGTCAGTCGGGTTCTGGAACAGGGCAACGATGTGAAAAAAATAGGGATGCCCATCCTCCGTGCCCTCGATAAATTCATGGGTATGTCGAGGGGTTTTATTACACTCCTGAACAGGGAAACGGGAGAGATCTTCATCGAGGCCGCTCACGGCCTTTCCAAGGCGCAAAAAGAGAGAGGAAAATATAAGATAGGGGAAGGTGTTGTCGGTAAGGTGGTTGAAACGGGAAGACCCATGATCGTGCCCAAGATTTCCGATGAGCCATTGTTCCTGGACCGAACGGGGGTGCGTAAAAATCTTCCGAAAAAGGATATATCGTTCATCTGTGTCCCCATAAGAAATCAGAACGAGGTAATAGGCACGCTCAGTGCAGACAGGGTGTTCGATGAATCGATCTCACTGAAAGAAGATCTTCGGCTTCTCACCATTATTGCCTCAATGATCGCCCAGGCGGTCCGTCTCCTTCAGCAGGAAGAAGAGGATCGTCATCGTGCGGTGGAGGAGAAAGACCGTCTGGACAGAAGGGCCTCCAAAAGCCTGCATCTTGTCAGTACGGGCCATGAATTCCTCGATACTATCATCAATGGCTTGAGAATCGGGGATAACGTGGTCTGGCAGGTGGATGATCTCGAAGATTACAGATATGTCGCCGGGCTCTTTGTTGAAAGGTCTCTAAAGGAAAAAAAGAAGCTCGTCTATATACGATTTGCCGATCACGCGCCCCTTGTAAAACCCGGGCAAGAGGTGGTCACCTATCACCTGAATCCGGCAAGCGGCTTTGAGACATTCTCGACGGAAGTATACAATATTATTACAAAAGAAGGGACAGGCGTTAATTATGTCTTTGACTGTCTCTCCAACCTCCTTTCGGAATGGTCTACCGATCTGATGGTGGGAAATTTCTTTGTTATAACCTGTCCCTATCTCTTTGAATTGGATACCATCGCATATTTTGCCGTCATCAGGGGGAATCATTCCTTCCAGACGATTGCCCGGATTCGTGAAACAACACAGGTGCTGCTCGATCTTCACAACGACAAGGGGACTCTCTATATTCATCCCCTCAAGGTCTGGAAACGGTATTCTCCCACCATGTTTCTTCCCCACAAGAAGGAGGGGGATGAATTTGTACCGATAATAGACAGTGTGGATGCCGCAAATTTATTTTCCAACATGTCAAAAAAGAAATTAGAACATGGCGAGAGGAGTCTTGACTATTGGGACAGGTTGTTCATTGAAGCCGAAGGTCTGCTTGAAAAGCCCTGGGAATCGGAAAAAGAAGAGGACATGATCGACAGGATATGCAGGATCATGATCACCAGGGAGCCCAGAATGTCTATCCTCGTAAAGGACAATTTTTCTCTCGAAGATCTCTTACGGATACGGGAGAGATTGATCGGTACCGGTTTTCTCGGGGGAAAAACGGGAGGAATGCTCCTGGCCAGGAAAATTCTGGAACTCGATAAAAACTTTGACTGGCCATCAATCCTCGAGGAGCATGATTCCTTCTATATAGGGTCCGATGTCTTCTACACCTATCTGGTTCAGAATAACTGGTGGAAACTGCGAATGGAGCAGAAGACACAAGGGGGCTACTTCAAGGCGGCCCGCATCCTCCGGGATAAAATGAAGAACGGGACTTTCCCCGATGAAGTGAGGGAACAGTTTTACAGGATGCTGGAATATTTCGGGCAATCACCCATTATCATACGCTCCAGTAGTCTGCTGGAAGATTCTTTTGGAAATGCCTTTGCCGGCAAATATGAGAGCATCTTTCTCGTGAATCAGGGGGCTCCTGAGGAACGATACGCCCAGTTTGAGAATGCCGTTCGCACAATATACGCCAGTGCCATGAATGAGAATGCCCTGGCCTATCGAAAGCAGAGGGGTCTTGAAAAGGCTGATGAACAGATGGCCCTTCTCGTGCAGCGTGTCTCGGGATCACATCATAAGAATTATTATTTCCCAGATCTCGCAGGGGTAGGTATCTCCCATAACACCTTCGTGTGGAATAAGGAAATGGATCCAGAGGCGGGCATACTGAGGCTCGTATTCGGACTCGGAACAAGGGCGGTGAACAGGGTTGAAGGAGATTACCCCAGAATCGTCGCATTGGACCTTCCCCTTTTGAAACCCCATGGGGGGATGGAAGATACGAGGAAATTTTCTCAACGCGACGTGGACCTTCTCGATCTCGATCGAAACGGCTTGACGACGAAGTCGGTTCTTAAGCTGTCGGGCGAAGGCCTTGACATAAAAATGGAAAGAATTGCAACAAGAGATCACGAAACCGATCGGAAGATACGAGAACTTGGCATAAAAGATCAACAAGCATGGGTGTTGACCTTTGACGATTTTTTATCGGATACTCAATTTACCGATGTGATGCACAGGATGCTCAAGAAGCTGGAAACAATCTATGACTATCCGGTTGATATAGAATTCACGATGAATTTTACCGATGAAGATGATTTTAAGATCAATCTGGTACAGTGCAGGCCTCTTCAAAGACAGGGAGAAGGGAAGAGGGTTGAATTTCCGAAGAATGTCGATAAGGAAAATATCCTCTTTCAATTTGAAGGCAATTTCCTCGGCGACGGCATTATGGAGTCTGTTGACAGGATTATTTATGTTGACCCGGCACAATACACACAATTGAGTCAGCAGAACAAATATGAAATTGCCAGAATCGTGGGGAGACTGAACCGGCAGATCGAGAACAGAGAAAATCTCCATGTCATGTTGCTTGGCCCGGGCAGATGGGGTTCAACGACACCCTCGTTAGGAGTTCCAGTGGGATTTTCCGAGATAAACAACATCTCGGTGTTGGGTGAAATTGCCTATTCGGACGGAAATCTTATGCCCGAGCTGTCCTATGGTACCCATTTCTTCCAGGACCTTGTGGAGACAAATATCTTTTATATAGCCATTTTCCCGGGTGAAAAAGATGTGATCTTCAATGTGCCATGGCTGGAAAAATTTACCAATAAGATGGATGAATTTGTCCCTGATTTTGTCCAATACCGGGATGTTGTGAAGGTTTTCGATACCAGTGAAGAGAATCTGCAGATACTGGCAGACATTGTACAGAGAAAGGTGATTTGCTATTACTAAACAATCACTTTTAGACAGGTGATCTCTGGCAGAAAAACCGAAAATTACTCTCTTTCTTACTGCCACACTTGCGGGATCCCGTGATTACGGCGTATGACTGAGGGGATCTGAAACGCTACACAGTATGCTCGAGCTATCGAACCCGATACCCTGGATCATGTGATATGTTGCCATAATCCAGGGATATCGGTGACCTTCTGATTGCTTTAATTCCTTTGTTATCCGATTGCCGGCCCGCCCCGCTCGCCGGTTCCGATTCTGACCACCTCGTTAAGATCAAGGACAAAAATCTTTCCATCGCCAGGTTTGCCGGTGTGTGCACCTTTTTCAATGGCACCAACGGCGAGTTCCGCAAAATCCTCGTTTACGGCAATCTCGATCTTTATTTTTTTGAGGAGACCGATCTCCTGGATACCCCGGTACACTTCGGTGTAGCCCTTTTGTCTTCCTCTTCCCAGAACATTAGAGACGGTGATTAAATGGACCTCAACGTTTTCAAGTTCCTTTCTTACCTCATCAAGCTTATGCGGTTGTATGATCGCTATGATATATTTCATGTTTTTCTCCTATTCTAAGATGGTGTATGCTGACTCGTGGTGCTGGGTCAGGTCAAGTCCTACCAGTTCATCTTCCCTGTCGACCCTCATACCGAAGATGGCATCTACAACCTTATAGAGAATCCATGTCACGATGAGCGCATAAGCAATGCATGCAACGAGGTAAAATCCCTGAATGAGAAAGAGTTCTACATTACCGAAAAGAAGGCCATTTGCCCCAGCTTCGTTTATAACCTTTTCAGCAAAGAGCCCTGTAGCGAGAGTGCCCCACATTCCCCCTACACCATGGACACCAAAAACGTCAAACGCATCATCGTATCCAAATTTTGCTTTTACTGCGGTTACAGCCATATAGCAGATCATGCTGGCTATTATTCCTATCACGATTGCCGAGAGAGGGCTGACGAATCCGCAGGCAGGTGTGATGGCAACAAGGCCGGCGAGCGCGCCGGTGACAATACCAAGCGTCGTAGGAGCTCCGTGCCGCTGCCATTCAATCAGTGCCCAGGTAACACCGGCAGCGGCTGCTGCCGTGTTGGTGGTGACAAAGGCATTCGCGGCGAGGCCTCCTGCCCCCAATGCACTGCCCGCATTAAATCCGAACCATCCGAACCAGAGGAGCGCGCCTCCCAGAACCGTCAAAGTCAGATTGTGAGGTGCAAAACCATGGCCATTGGTTCGTATTCTTTTCCCGATAAGGATTGCCATCAGGAGTGCGGAAACCCCGGAACTGACATGGACGACGATTCCCCCGGCGAAATCGAGCGCCCCGAGATTACTCAGCCATCCACCTCCCCATACCCAGTGAGCGATCGGATCATACACAAAGGTTGTCCATAGAAGCATCATTATTACAAAGGCGGAAAACTTGATTCGCTCGGCAAATGCTCCAACGATCAGGGCCGGTGTGATAATGGCAAACATGGCCTGAAATATCATAAAGACAAGGTGCGGAATCGTGCCTGAATAATTGCCGTCCGGTTCGAATCCAACCCCTCTCAGCCCCGCCCACTGGAGACTTCCGATAATTCCGTGCACGTCCGGTCCAAAGGCGAGAGAATAACCGAAAAGGACCCATTGCAGACTCATGAGACACATTATGAAGTAACACTGCATCAGTACAGACAGCATATTCTTCCTTCGGGCCAACCCTCCGTAAAAGAGGGCAACGCCCGGCGTCATGATGAAAACGAGAGCGGCACAGGTCATCACCCATGCGGTATCACCAGTATTCATTGTACGACCTCCAGTATAACAATTTTTAATATTTTCTACGATCCAGTACCTATCAATATCCGTACCAAATGATACTGGTATTCATATCTATTTGATAATATAATAAATCTATCAAAATCTCTTTTAATAAACCGCTAAGACAATGCTACATTGCCGTAATTAACATTGGATAAAATAACAATTATGTAGTATTCTCCATCCTTATCAATGTGACGGTCGAAATGAAGGCAGCAAGTGAAGGTGGTTACTCTGTATTTGCTACAGCCCTGTTAATGGGATACAGGGCAGGCTGGTAACTTACACACGAGGAGCATGAGGATGGAGCAGAAGGAAAAGCATAAAGCAACCCGGAAGAGCAGGGAAATGAGTGAACTTTCCTTGCTCTACGAAGTCAGCCAGGCCCTTGGTCGAAGCCTGGAAATTCGAGAAGTGACAGGACCCGTATTAAATGCACTGGCGGAGAAAATGGGTATGACACGGGGGACACTGACACTCCTCAATAGAAACAGTGGAGAGATGTTTATAGAGATAGCCCACGGATTATCCGAGATGCAGAAAAAGAAGGGACGATATCAGATAGGCGAAGGAGTTACCGGCAAGGTAGTGGAAACCGGCCAGCCAGTAATCGTTCCCCACATCTCCGATGAACCCCTTTTTCTGGACAGGACGGGATCACGAAAAGATCTTAACAAAACGGACATTTCTTACATCTGTGTCCCCATAAAAATTGGAACGGAGGTCATCGGGGCCCTCAGCGCCGACAGGCTCTTTGACGAGACCATATCCCTAAAAGAGGATGTACGACTCCTTTCGATTATTGCATCCATGGTAGCCCAGGCAGTTCGGCTTCGCCAGGAGACACAGGAAGAACGTGAACTGCTGATTCAGGAAAACCTGCGCCTGCAGAGCGAATTGAAAGAAAAGTTTCGTCCCTCGAATATCATAGGCAAGTCCAAGGGAATACAGGAGGTATATCAACTCATTGCCCAGGTATCCAACAGCACTGCCAACGTATTGATCCGGGGTGAAAGCGGGACAGGCAAAGAGCTTATAGCAAATGCCATTCATTTTAACAGTATGAGGGCCAGTAAACCCCTGGTCAAGGTCAATTGTGCCGCACTCCCCGAAACGGTCCTCGAAAGCGAGCTTTTCGGTCATGAAAAGGGAGCTTTTACGGGAGCCACTTCCTTGAGAAAGGGGCGATTTGAACTGTCTCATGGGGGGACAATATTTCTCGACGAGGTGGGAGATCTTCCCCCAATGGTACAAATACGGCTTTTGAGGGTCCTCCAGGAACGCGAATTTGAGCGGGTGGGCGGAACCCAGACGATGAAAATCGATGTGCGGGTGATTGCAGCGACAAACAGGAATCTGGAAACATTGATGGAAAAGGGAGATTTCAGGCAGGATCTCTACTATCGGCTCAATGTATTCCCCATCTATGTGCCCCCTCTCAGAGAACGGAAATCTGACATTCTGCTTCTCACCGACTTCTTTGTGGAACGGTACGCCAGGGCAAATAATAAGAGGATTCAGCGAATCTGTACCCATGCCATAGACATGCTTATGAGTTATCACTGGCCGGGTAATGTCAGGGAATTGGAAAACAGTATTGAGCGGGCAGTCCTTCTCAGCAATGAGGGTGTGATCTATGGATATCATCTTCCCCCCACGCTGCAGACCTCTGCATATTCAGGAACGATTCCCTATGGAACGCTTCAGGGCGAGGTTGACCGATATGAGCGCGATCTCATAATGGATGCCCTGAAGACCTCAAGGGGAAACATGTCAAGGGCTGCGAAAATTCTCGGTACCACGGAAAGAATCATCGGATTGCGGGCCCAGAAATACGATATAGACTCTAAGCGCTTTCGTACATAAAAGTAATTACCGAAGCATAATCCTACATAATGGTGGAATTTTTTAGCATATCCACCGTCATTTTCTCTCGTTACATTGGCAGAACATCAGTTAATACATGACTATAGATCATGTTTTTTCAAACTGATGACTTTGGCACTAAAGTTGCTCTTCATAGGAGGAACTGGAGAAGGTGCCATGCCAATAAAACACAAATATTCTGTTTTTAAATAGGCAAGAGAGAAGCATGTACAGTTTATCCGCTTGTGGTTCACGGATGTACTCGGTTTTCTCAAGAGCTTTTCCATCTCCCCCCGGGAGCTGGAACTCGCCTTTGAAGAGGGTATGGGGTTCGACGGTTCGTCCATAGAAGGGTTCGCGCGGATCGAAGAGATCGATATGGTTGCGAAACCCGATCCCGGCACCTTTGCCATTCTGCCCTGGCGGGTATGAAAGGTATGGAGGAAGGATACCTCCTGGCCGGTTCTATTGAAGAGGATATCTTTGAGATGTCTGAAAAAGAGCGAGAAGACAGGGATATCGAATCTCTGCCGGGAAGCCTTGGAGAGGCGATACAGATGACGGAAAAAAGCGAACTTGTCAGAGAGGCACTGGGAGACCACATATTCAATAAATTTAACGAGAACAAGAAGATAGAGTGGGATCACTACCACGTGCACGTAAGCGATTATGAGCTGGGCAAGCACCTGCCTATCCTTTGATTATAGTGGAAAAGGCACTCATTATCACCCATGTAAACTCCGAGGGACCTGGTACCCTGGGAGATTTTCTTATATCTCAGAATATAGATATAGAGAGGGTTAATTTCTCTCAAGGGGAAGTCCTTCCGAAAGACCCTTTGGAGTATGACATCATTATTACCATGGGCGGACCCATGAGTATCCATGATGAGGACAGATACCCTTTTTTGAGTGAAGAGGTTGGGTTTTTACGAAAAGCAATAGAGGGTAATGTTCCCCTCCTCGGGATATGTCTCGGGGCACAGCTGATCGCACGGTCGTGTGGTGCGTGGGTTGGGAAGGCGGAAAAACAAGAACTGGGCTGGAAGGACGTCTTTATTACCGAGGCGGGGAAGAAAGACATGCTTTTTCAGGGAATCTCGAATGTGATGCGTGTCTTTCAGTGGCATGAGGATACCTTTGATATTCCTCAGGGGTCTACATTCCTTGCGACAGGGTGGGACTGTGAAAATCAGGCCTTTCGATATCGTAATGCCTTCGGCCTTCAATTCCATATTGAAGTAACGAGGGAAATGCTGTGTCAATGGTTCGAGGGGAGTCCCGAACTCGATACAATATTACAAGGCTATGAAGAGATAGAGGTTGATTTGATAACCCGTGCCAGGACACTCTATTCGAACTTTTTGTGGCTTTCCGATATCCGAAAACGTGCCTGGGCAGGACAGGACGGGCCTGGTTTGCAGGGATAAATTAATGGAGGGGCGGTATGTGTGGAATCGTCGGAATAATAAATACTGACGGAACATTAATCGACGGAAGTCATATAAGGGAAGCTATCAGGATTCAGCGTGATCGGGGAAACGGTCTCGGTGGCGGCTTTGCCGTCTATGGTTTGTATCCCGAAAACAGAGAGAAATATGCCTTTCATATCATGTATGAAGGGGGCCGAAATAGTCCCGTTATTTCCATCGTCGAGGATTACCTGGAAACCAAGGCGAACATCTATCAGTCGGAGCAGATACCGGTATATCCGAATGATCGCATAAGCAAAGGGCCCTATTTTAAACGGTATTTTTTGAAACCTATCGAAGAATTTATCAGCCCGGAACAGACGGAAGAGGACTATATCGTTGAGGTGGTGATGGCCATCAACAAGACGGAGGGGGCCTTCGTACTGTCTTCCGGAAAGAATATGGGTGTATTCAAGGGAGTAGGCTATCCCGAGGATATAGCCGATTATTTCAGGATAGAGAATTATACGGGGTACACATGGACCGCCCACAATCGCTTTCCTACCAATACCCCGGGCTGGTGGGGAGGGGCACATCCTTTCACCCTTCTCGACAAGGCGGTGGTCCATAATGGCGAAATTACCAGTTACGGGACAAACGTCCGATGGCTCGAGATGTTCGGGTATTACTGCATGCTCGAGACCGATACGGAGGTCCTATCCTATATATATGACAAACTGACACGGAAGGATAATCTGACAAAAGAAGATGCCTGTTTTGTAATGGCCCCTTCACTGTGGGAGACAATTGACCGCACACATGACGGGAAGAAGCGGTATCTCAGACAGATTTACGGACCTGCCATAGTAAACGGGCCATTCGGAATCGTCTTAACCCACAAGAGTGGTGCCATTGTCCTCAATGACAGGAACAAACTCCGCCCCGTGGTCTGCGCACAAGATGGTAACACGTACTATGCATCCTCCGAAGAGTGCAGCATCAGGCTCCTTTCGCCAAATGTGGAGCGTATCTGGTCGCCCAAGGGCGGTGAACCGGTGATTATAGATTTCCCCGAGGAATTCTGACCGTGAGTGAAAAGATGAGCATGAAAAACAATTGGAAAGTACGACCCTCCTTCCATCCCGAGTTCGACCTCGAAAGGTGTGACTATAAGAACGGCTGCACCATATGTGTGAAGGAATGTTCGTTCGGGGAGATTTCACTCAAACCCCTCAAGGGGAAAAACGGTGATATTCTGTATCGCCCATGGGCAAACATGCGGGCGTGCAATTCGTGCCAGCGTTGCGTCAAGATGTGTCCCCAGAGTGCCATCCATATTGTATCGCAGCCGATGCACACCTCCCACGGTTACTGGAAGACGGCACCGGTAAGCAATATCTGGCGTCAGGCCGGTTCCGAAGGAGGAGTGTTGCTGGTGGGTACGGGTGCGACGGGTCCCCAGAAGCGATATTTTGATCACATGATGTTCGATGCCTGCCAGGTTACCAATCCCTCCATTGATCCCCTCCGTGAGCCGATGGAGATCAGGCGTTATCTGGGTCGAAAAGCGGAACGGTACGGTGGAGAGGTCGGTTCGCAACTCAAACTGGACGTACCGATCATGTTCGGGGCCATGAGCTTCGGCGCCTTGAATCTCAGGGTCCAGGAAGCAGCGGCACGAGCCACGCGAAAGATGGGCACCTACTGGAATACGGGAGAAGGCGGGTTTCACGAGAGGTTGAGAAATTACGGTGGCAATACGATCGTCCAGGTTGCCTCGGGAAGATTCGGTGTCAGCGAGGATTACATGAAATCGGCTGCGGCCGTAGAAATAAAGATAGGACAAGGTGCAAAGCCAGGAATCGGAGGTCATCTCCCGGGCGAAAAGGTCTCCGAAGCCATTTCGAAAACGAGAATGATTCCAGAGGGATCCGATGCCCTTTCGCCGGCGCCGCACCACGATATCTATTCCATAGAGGACCTGAGGCAACTCATCTATGCGATAAAAGAGGCGACCGATTACAAACTTCCCGTATCGGTAAAGATTTCGGCCGTTAATAATGTTGCCCCCATTGTCAGTGGTATCGCACGGGCCGGAGCCGACATCATTGCGATTGACGGGTTTCGCGGAGGCACCGGAGCCACACCGCTTCAGATTCGCCAGAATACGGGTATCCCTATAGAACTTGCCATATCCGCCGCAGACAGGAGACTTACGGAAGAGGGTATCAGAAACACGGTCAGCCTTGTGGCATCGGGCGGAATACAGACTTCTTCCGATGTGTTGAAGGCCATATGTCTTGGCGCTGATGCGGTCTATTTGGGGACACCGGTTCTCATCTCTCTCGGGTGCAATGTCTGCCAACGCTGTTTTACGGGCCGCTGTCCCTACGGTATTACCACGAACAGGCCCGGTCTGGCGGAAAGGATTGATGTGGATGAAGCAACCCAGGCCCTTTCCAATCTTCTTCATGCCTGGGGGGAAGAGATAAAAGAGCTCATGGGATCTATGGGAATAAGCGCTATCGAGGCCTTACGGGGAAACAGGGACAGATTGCGCGGTGTGGGTCTCAATGAAGAAGAATTGAGCATTCTTGGAATCAAACACGCCGGAGCTTGATATGCTGACGATAGAGACAAAGGGGCTTTACTACAAGGCCCTCAACAGACAGATCAGAAAATCGCTGGCACGGGGAGAAAAAGAGATCGTCCTCAACGATGTTCTGGGACAACGCTACATTGGGGGCGGTCTGGAGAGTACTGCGCACTTTGACATCCACGGCACACCGGGACAAGATCTGGGCGCCTTTATGAACGGTCCCGAGATCGTCGTTTATGGCAATGCCCAGGATGGTGTGGGTAACACCATGAATAAGGGGAGAATCATCGTCCACGGCAAGGCAGGTGAAATTCCGGGCCACTCGATGCGAGGGGGGGAATTGTTCATCAAGGGCGATGTGGAGTACCGCGCCGGGATACACATGAAAGAATACCTCGATTCCGTGCCCTGGCTCATCATAGGCGGAACGGCCAAGGATTACTGCGGCGAGTATATGGCGGGCGGCAGGGTTGTGGTACTCAACCTGAAAAACAGGAAGGTATCACCTGTGGGAGACAGCGTGGGGACGGGCATTCACGGAGGCTCCATCTTCGTGAGGGGCGAGGTCAAGGAATACCAGCTGGGGACCGGGGCCATTTTTGCCGAACTCGATGAGTCCGACGAAAAATTCTTATATGAGGTCTTTGCCGAATATTCGGGGTATTTCGATACCGATATGAGCGGCATAGTACCGGGCAATTTTGTAAAGATCACGAAAAAGGGACACCGACCCTTCGCCAGTCTCTATACGCCGGGGATGAATATCAAGACCGATTTGCCTATGCATCTGAATCTTACGCCTCCCTGCACACATGCATGTCCTGCCGGGATCCCTACTCCGGTTTTTTTAAACCTTATCAAGGACGGAAAAGTTGACGAAGCCCAGCGGTTAATGGACGAATATACCCCCTTTCGGATGTCCGTCTGTGGGACCGCCTGCCCCGCACCTTGCATGGATGCATGCAACCGGGGTATGCTTGACGACCCGCTCCATTTGCAGGAGATGGCAAAGGAGTTCTATCCCGATTTCAATCCTGATATTCTGGAAGAGGAAAAGGAGCAGATCATTTCCATTATCGGGGCAGGGCCCGCGGGCCTTTCGGCCGCCTGGCAGCTTGCGAGACGGGGATATAGAATCAGGGTCTATGATGCCTTGAATGATCTTGGCGGTAAGGTGAGGAAGGCTATCCCCCGCGAAAGACTTTCAGACAAGGTCCTCGACAGGGATATAGAGAGGATTACCTCGCTTCCCATTGAATTTCACATGGGTAAGAGGGTCGACCGGAAGATGTTTGAGAAGATCTATACGAAATCCGATGTCATTCTTGTTGCCACCGGAGCCCATACAGGTAAAAGAATCGAATATCCGGGTGGGGAGAGAATCCGGTCAGGTCTGCAGTTTCTTATGGACATCAACGAGGGACGGGATATGGACCTCTCGGGAAAAGAGATCGTGATTATCGGCGCCGGTAACGTGGGCATGGATATCGCCTGTGAGTCATGGAGAATGGGCGCAAAGAAAGTGACCGCCCTTGATGTCCAGAAACCTCTTGCCTTCGGGCATGAACTTGAAGCGGCCGTGGCACTGGGAACGGATATTCTCTGGCCTAAATTTATAGAAAGACTGGATGACGAGAATATCTTCTTCAATGATGGAACGGAGATGAAGGCGGATATGGCGCTTTTCAGCATAGGAGAGATCCCGGACACCTCTTTTCTTCCCGAATCCGTCTTGATCGACGAAAGGGGATATATTGTAACGGCGGAAAAATCCTTCAGGAGCAGCGATCTGAAGATTTGCGGCTGCGGTGACATACGCAGGCCGGGCCTCATTACCGACGCCGTGGGATCGGGAAGGCTTGCCGCGCTTGAAATCAATACGATCTTCACGGGGACCACATTCATCTATCCCGAAAAAAATCTCGTACCGAAAAGACAAATGAATACGATCTATTTCGGCGATGAGGAGGGTGAGATAGATAGATGTATGAGCTGCGGCACTTGCATCTTTTGCGATAAATGTATAGAAAACTGTCCTCAAGAGGCAATTACCCGTAACGGAGAGATCTTTACAGTAGATCCTCTCAAATGTACTTTATGCTATACCTGTGCAAATGTATGTCCGCGCGGGGCGATTCAGACCGAGTTCTTCATTGATATCAGGGAAAGTGCCTTTAATGAATGATTTCCCTTTCAGGTGAAACCGATACGGTGTTATTGTTTCATATGACCAATATAAAAAGTCGAAAGTAGGTGTGCGCCATGAGTACAAAATTTATATTTGTAACGGGAGGCGTCCTTTCTTCTCTCGGAAAAGGGCTCGCAGGTGCCTCAATCGGAGCGCTACTTGAATGTCGCGGTCTGCGGGTAACGAATCAGAAGCTGGATCCCTATATTAATGTCGATCCCGGCACAATGAATCCCTTTCAACACGGAGAAGTGTACGTCACCGACGATGGTGCAGAGACGGATCTGGACCTGGGTCATTACGAACGTTTTATCCAGACACCCATGGGGAAGGGAAATAATCTGACCACGGGGCAGGTCTATTTCTCCGTCATATCGAAAGAACGCAGAGGAGAGTATCTGGGAGGTACCGTACAGGTAATCCCTCATATCACGAACGAGATCAAGGACTACATCAGGGGGGCGGCACAGGGATTCGATGTGGCGATCGTGGAGATAGGCGGCACGGTGGGCGACATCGAGAGTCTCCCCTTTCTCGAGGCAATACGGCAGTTCAGAAATGAAATAGGCAAGCACAACGGCATATTTATTCATCTTACCTGGGTGCCCTATATAAAAACGGCGGGAGAGGTCAAGACAAAACCGACACAGCACAGCGTCAAGGCCTTGAGGGAAATAGGTATTCAGCCCGACATACTGCTCTGCCGTACGGAAGAGTTCCTCTCACAAGAAATTAGGGAAAAGATATCCCTTTTCTGTAATGTCGAAGTGGAAGCGGTTTTTACCGCCAAGGACGTGGAAAGCATCTACGAGGTTCCCCTCATCTATCATAAGGAGGGAGTGGATCAGAAGGTTGTCAACCTTCTGAATATCTGGACCGGTCAGCCGCGCCTTGGGGCGTGGGAAAAACTGATTGAAAGGATTAAGCATCCCTCCAATGAGGTCACCATAGCCATCGTGGGTAAATATGTGGATTGGACCGATTCCTATAAGAGTCTCAATGAGGCACTTATTCATGGTGGTATCTGTAATGACTGTAAGGTTCATCTCGATTTTATCGATTCCGAGAAGATAGAGAGGGAAGGGATCACCGATCAGTTTAAAGATGTGGGGGGAATTCTTGTCCCGGGGGGATTCGGGAAGCGGGGAATCGAGGGTATGATTCAGGCCATCACCTATGCCCGTGAAAATAAGATGCCCTTCTTCGGCATCTGTCTCGGTATGCAGATGGCCGTCGTGGAATGCGCGAGGAATCTGTGCGATCTCAAGAAGGCAAACAGTACCGAGTTTGATGAGGAAACACCGTACCCGGTGATTGACCTTCTTCCGGAGCAGAAGGACGTGATCGATTTGGGTGGAACCATGAGGCTTGGTGCCTATGAATGCCTCCTGGAGAAGAGCTCCTTTGCCTTTGAAGGGTATATGACAAGAAAAATCAGCGAACGCCACAGACATCGCTTCGAGTTCAATAATGAATATAAAGATATCCTCACCGAGAAGGGTCTCATTATCAGCGGTATGTCCCCCGATGGCAAACTTGTCGAGATCGTGGAGCTCGGAGATCATCCCTGGTTTTTGGGCTGCCAGTTTCATCCGGAATTCAAATCGAAACCTACAAAACCTCATCCCCTGTTCTGCAAATTCATCGAGGCTTCCATGAAATACGCAGAGTCAAAAAAGAAGTAAGGCAGGCGGGTCGACAAAAAACCCTATAACACCAAGAGGTCTGATTCATTCATGATCAGGAAGATTACGAATACGTTACTCGATAGCTTCAGTCGTATGGGCCGGTGGAGGATTGCAATCGGAAAGGACCCCCGTCAAGTGCCTCCCCGCACGGCAGTGATCTTCCCCCTCGTTGCCGATACCCTCTTTTGTGGTCTTGCGGGGATCATGACCATACGAAAGGAAGGGAAAGGCAAAAAAGTTGATATCGTCGAGAATCTGGACCTCCTTTTCGAAAAAAAAATCAAAGAAAAAAGTTTTAAAAAATTGATCGGCAGAAAAACCACCTGGGCGAAATACCTTGGCGGTGACGAAGTGCTCGGGCTCGTGGAAAGAGATATCCTCAAGCTCAAGCAGGATTCATGTCTGGAAGATATCTTCTTTGAGCCCGAAAGATCAGAGAGACTCGAGGGGCTTTTCCGTCAGATGAAATCCTTTCTCGATGAAGAGGAAAAACTGGTGGAGCAGGAGGCCTATAATTTCTCCACCGGCGATATGGAACATATAAACAATGCCCTCATCCCCTTCAGAGATCATGTCTGGGCCCTCGAGAGGGATATTTTTCCTAATATCGAAATGATTCTCTCTCTGTCGGGAAACTCCGGGAAAGGAACGATATCGAGAGAGGCATTCGGTAAATACAGAAACATCAATCTCCTCCTGAAATCTCTCGACCGTCTGGAGGTACGGGGGAGGGACTCGGCGGGAATAGAGATAACGTTTGCCCTCAAGGAGGGGGATGCCCTGGACAGGGCAGCACGAGACATTGCAAAGCAGGGACTCAGCGATGAATGGGAACGAAGACTGAGTCCGGGTGATCTGGTGGACGGTTCCATCCATCTCTCTCCCACCACCGGTGAAAAAGGGCTTCCGGCCATCTCCTTCACCTACAAAAGAGCTTCCGTCACGGGTGCACTGGGCGCGAACGGAAGATATTTGAGGGAGAGGATACGGTCGGATCGACTGCTCCGGATATTTACGGGAGAGGCGATAGCCTCGGAGATGTATCTTGGTCATACGAGATGGGCCTCGGTAGGATCTATTACCGAGGAGAACTGCCATCCCGTCAATAATTTTACGGTGGGTCCGGACAAGGAATCATCTCTTTCTCCCTCGTACAAGGAATATCCCGCTTACGGGCGGGGGGCATGGACTATTGACGTGGCGCTCAACGGAGACGTGGACAATTACGGCGAACTCCGGGCTGTCATAGAAAACGGGGGATCCGATGTCATCGATAAGAAGGTGACGACGGATACGAAGATAATCCCCCTTCAGATCGAAAAATATCTCTATGAAGGACACGAACTGGCCGAGGCATTTCGACTGGCCCTCAATGATTTTGAAGGTTCTCATGCCATTGCCATGGAGAGTAATCTCGAACCGGACAAGGTATTTCTCGCCCTCAGGGGAAGCGGTCAGTCTCTCTATATCGGGATCTGTGACAATCAGTATATGTTTTCATCGGAACTGTACGGTCTCGTGGAGCTGACCCCCTATTTCATAAAGATGGACGGTGAGTCTGAGCGCATC
>CAZOHQ010000002.1:0-5660 GCA_964579455.1 uncultured Syntrophaceae bacterium
CCAATGTCCTGGGCAATTTCGGCGACCTCCAGAAGAGGATCAACTAGTACGGGGCAGGAAGACTGCGCCGATGGGTTGCCGCCGAGGATTACACTGCCGACATCAGAATATCTGAGGAGATACTGAAGCGTCTTGTCGAGGCGTACCGAAGGATTCGCAATACGAGCAGATATATTCTGGGCAACCTGTATGACTTTGATTGTACGAAGGATATGGTTTCCATGGAAGATATGGAGGAGATGGACAGGTGGGCCCTCCACCGCCTCCAGGAAATCATCCAGAAGGTGAGAGGCGCGTACGAGAATTATCAGTTTCATGCCGTGTACTTCACGCTGTACAACTTTTGCAGTGTCGATCTGAGTGCCCTCTACCTGGATGCCCTGAAAGACCGGCTGTATACCTCAAAGGCCGGGTCAAAAGAAAGAAGATCGGCGCAGAGTGCGATGTATCGTATCCTCGATGCCATGACGCGGCTCCTCGCGCCGGTCCTTGTCTTTACCGCCGAGGAGATATGGTCGAATATGCCGGAATATGACGGCAAAGAGGAAAGCGTTCACATGACGCAGTTTCCGGATGTACAAGATCAATATCTTGACGAAGAAATGAGTCAAAAATGGGAGACGCTTATCGCCGTCAAGGGAGAGATATCAAGGGCCATAGAGATAGCCAGGCAGAAAAAGGTGGTGGGCCATTCCCTTGACAGTTGCGTGCATATTTACGCCCCGGAGAAATTACAGACACTGCTGGAGGATTATCTCGACACCATGAAATCTCTCCTTATCGTGTCACAGATGGATCTTGTTTCGGCGGACACCATTTCCGACCCTTACGAAAGCGAGGAGATTGAAGGTCTGAAGATCGAAGTCTCCAAGGCACGGGGGATAAAGTGTGAGCGGTGCTGGAACTACAGCGAGGAGGTCGGTAAGAATGCCGATCATCCGACTATATGCGCGAGGTGTGTCGAGAATCTGTAAGGGGTACGGGACTTGAACAAAAAACATGGTCTTTTCTCTATGACACTGCTGCTGGTTGTGGGGCTGGATCAGATCTCCAAGATGTATGTGAGTTCTGTGATGTCTCTTCATGCCTCACATCCGGTAATCGACGGCTTCTTCAACATCACGTACATTCGAAATCCGGGAGCCGCCTTTGGTTTCCTCGCGAATGCGGCCCCCATGTTTCGATCACTGTTTCTCATAATGGTGTCGGCGGCGGCTATCGTGATGATCCTGTTCTTTCTTGCGAAAAACAAGACAGCAGCGATGCTCCTTACCTTTGCCCTCTCTCTGATATTGGGCGGGGCCGTGGGAAATTTGTTAGACAGGATTCGATTCGGAAGTGTAGTGGACTTCCTTGACCTTTACATAGCGTCCTATCACTGGCCCGCCTTCAATGTCGCCGATTCGGCCATATTGGTCGGAGCCGTGCTGCTTATTGTGGAGATGTTTAGAAGTGAAAAATCAGGGTCACTGCGGCAGTAGAACAACCACCTTCAGATATTGTTTCCCCCATGCAAGGGCATCATCGCGGTCGGAGAAGAACACGTCTATATGATTTCCCGTTATGGCCCGTCCCCTGTCATGCACCTCGCCCCATCCATAACCCGGCACATACATCCTGGTCCCGAAGGGATACAGCCTGGCGTCTGCCGCTATCGTTCCATGCTCCGCCTCTGTACCGTCGGCGGTGATACCGACCTGCTTCCGCTTGCCCTTGAGGGGACCGTAGGCGTAAACCGGCGGTCCGATACACCAGTATTTCCTTTCCCATCCGCATGATTCGGGGCCCGCATCGTAGGCGGTTACCACCATCTCTCGAACCACTCTTTTGTATTCTTTACCCTTGGGGAAAAGACAGCATCCCTGGAGAAAAAAACAGATGAGAAGAGGGGTTAGAAAAAGACAGATCTTTGTCTGGAGTCTGGTCATATCGGATATACTCCTGTATTATGACGATAGACAACCTGTCTATCACAATGAAGCCGAATCTTTCAAGGCAGGAACTCCGGGAATATGGGTTTCCGAAGCCGGCACGCTCCAGACACAATGTTTCTCTTATCCCATCAGGCCCGGAAGAAAAAGGGCAATCTGGGGAAAGAGGATGAGAAGGAGAGTGCCTATTATCAACGCTAAAAGAAAGGGAAGCACTCCCTTGAAGATGATGTGGAGAGGTACGTCTCTGGCCACACCACTTACCACGTAGACGTTTACTCCTACGGGCGGTGTAATAACGCCAATCTGGGTCACCAGTACGATTATGACACCAAACCATATCGGGTCATAGCCCAAAAGTAGCACAACCGGATAAAAGATGGGTATTGTCAGCATAATAAGCGCCAGGGAATCTATGACACATCCCCCGATCAGATACACCATGACAATAATCAGCATGACGGCATAGCGCGGCAATTGTATTTCCGATACCCCCTGTGCAATATCGAAGGGGATCCTGGTAACGGCAAGAAAGTGTCCGAATATGGTGGCACCTGCAACGATTACGAGGATCATACAGGATATTCTCGTCGTATCAGAGAGCGACGCGATAAATCCTTTCATGGTCAGATTGCGACCTGCAAGCGCCAGAACAAGCGTTCCGCCGGCGCCGATCGCTCCGGCCTCCGTGGGTGTGAAAAAACCACAGAAGAGGCCGCCCATTATCAGGATAAACAGGAGCAGGGTTTCGATAAGCCCTGAAAGCGATGCCATCTTTTCTCTGAGAGGGACTTTGGGACCCTTTGGTCCCAGTTCCGGTCGTATGGATGTCCATATGACGATGGTAAGAATGAAAAGGAGGACAAGAAGAAGGCCGGGCAGCAGACCGGCCATAAAGAGCCTCCCTATGGATTGCTCTGTAAGTATCCCGTAGACAATGAATATTACGCTCGGAGGAATAAGGATACCCAGACTTCCGCCTGCGGCAACCACACCGGTAGCAAGCTCCGGTTTGTAGTTGTATCTTTTCATCTCGGGGAGGGTCGCCGCGCCCATGGTTGCGGCTGTCGCATTTGTGGAACCGCAGATAGCAGCAAAGGCCGCGCATGCACCTACGGTTGCGATAGCAAGCCAACCCGGCCAGTGCCCGATAAATTTATAGGCTGCGTTAAAGAGTCGCTTGCTTATTCCGGAATGATACGCAAGTTGCCCCATCAGTACAAAAAGGGGGATTACCGTAAGACTGTAAGATCCAAAGACGGAAAAGAGATCTTTCGCGATCATGTTCATGGATGCGTCGAAAGAAACAATATAACCGAAACCCAGAAAACCCACCCCTGCCATGACGAACCCGACAGGCACCCTCAGAAATATCAGAATAAAAAGAGCTACGACGCCGACAAGGCCGGTTATGGTTGGGCTCACGGTATGATCCTCTTCAATGATTTGTAGAAATCCATTGCAAGAACGAGACCTGTAAGAAAACAGCCGATTGCCATACCGAGAACGAACGGATATACCGGCATCTCGACAGTGAGGGAGACCTCACAGGTACGCTTCAGATCCAGGGCATATAAGGTGCCTTGCCACGCTATTATTTCGAACAGCAAAGCACTGAAGAATTCACCGGCTGCGGCAATAATCAATTGGGTCTTTTTCGGCATCCTGTTGGTCAAAAACTCCACCGTTATATGTCCTTTTTGTGCCGTGGTATACGCCAGGGCAAAGGAAACGCCGACGGTTCCCATAAGACCCACAATTTCATAGGTTCCGGGGATGGGATGACGGAAAAGACGCAACACCACATCGGCGCACGTGAGAGCCATCATGATCAGGATGGCGCCCGCCGCGAGCCAGTTGAATGCGTTAGTGAGATTGTCGAGTTGTTTTTTAAGTCTTAACATATGATTTCAAGTTTCGAGTTTCAGGTTTCGGAGTATAATCCCCGATCCCTGGCCCCCGATTTCTGATCCTTTACTTGCTGTATGTGTCTAACAAATCTTTTACCTGCACCACGGCTTTCTTTCCTGGCAACCCTTTTTCTTCGGTTTCGCTTATGTAGGTTTCAATGATTGGTTGTACCGCCTCCGCCCATCTCTTGTTTTCCTCGTCAGAGAGGGATAAGATCTCGTTACCCTTACTTAAGGTAAACTCGCGCCCTTCATCATCGCTTCTGTCCCAGATTTTCCCATGCACGTCGACCCATTCCTCACTTATCTCTTCAATTACTGTTTGAAGGTCTTTCGGCAGGGCATTCCATTTTTTAGGATTCATGACGACGAACATGGCAGTGGTATAACCGACGCCAGTGCATTGTGTTGTGTAATTGATGACCTCCGCCTGTCTCCATCCTTTGAGAGTCTCTATGGGCGTAAAGGTGCCTTCAACCACGCCCTTTTGCAGGGCCTCGTACGTGTCGCCCTGGGGCATTGCGACAGCCGCTCCGCCGAGTGTCTTCACAATCTGGGCACTGAGCCCCGTCGAACGTATCTTCATGCCCTTGATATCTTCCAATACCCTGACAGGTTTCTTTGTGCTCAGCAGTCCGGGTCCATGGGCATGAATGTACAGGACTTTTACGTCATTCAATTCTTTTGGGGACATCTTTTTGTAGAATTCTGTGGCTACTCGAGTTGCCACGCTGCCATCAGGATACCCATGAGGGAGATCGACGGCTGCCATCACCGGGAAACGACCCCTCGTGTAAGCAAAGCAGGACATCCCTATATCCGATATTCCATTTACTACTCCGTCGTAACACTGATTTGCTTTTGTCAGAGTGCCTCCAGGAAAGGTGGTGATTTTTATCCTTCCCCCGGAACGTTTTTCTATCTCCTCGGCCCATGATATGGCCGCTTTGCACTGGCTGTGGGTGGGTGGAAAGAATATGCTGTAGGTAAGGTCTACGGGCTTTTCCTTTCCTTGTACCCCCGTTGTCAGTAACAATGCTGCCGCCCCTATTATAACAAAAATCAGAAAACTCTTTTTCATGGTGTTCCCCTTTTAAATAATGCTTGGCCCCATACTTTGCTCCCTTTACAAGAGCAAACGTTGCCTGTTTTGAATTGTAAAGATACAATGAAAGATACAAAATTGGATGGCCTGCTTTCCCGCTCCGTCAAAGGCAAGAAGCAGGCATTAATACATGTAGTTCTTGCAGGAAAAACTGGTTGGTAGGAAAATTGAAGTTTTGTTCTTCATAACTATTCTTGTCCAGTTTTAAAAACTTGTCTCACTTGTGCATTCAGTAACTGATTTATTCAAGCTTGTCAAATGTTATTTACCATCCCACTGGAGGATGTAAAATGGGTGAAAACTCGACACAACCTGTTTTTGTTGCCCGGACGAGAAATCAGGTTTCAATATCCACCCCCCGCTGTTGAGCGATATTGAATGTATCTGATATTCAAAATTCCTTGCCGGGCAGTTTTATGTATCAGGCCAACGATATTACTTTTTCTTTGGGATTTTTGCTTTTTCAGGCTCTTCCGTATCAGCAGCTTTTGCTTTTGCCAGCTCTGCCTTGTACTTTTCCGCCTCAGCCTTTGCTTTTTGCAGTTCTTCTTTGGCAGCGTCCAGATCCGCCGAACTGGCTGCTTCTTCTTCTTTCGATTTCATCTGGTCCTTCATCTCGTCGAAGCCGACATATATGGCAAGAGCACCTCCCAGCAAAACTGCGGAAACAGCTAAGAAAGACAACAAATTCCCTGTCAAAGATGCTGCGAATAC
>CAZOHQ010000002.1:5670-22359 GCA_964579455.1 uncultured Syntrophaceae bacterium
GCAAGAGCACCTCCCAGCAAGAGAATGATCGGGATTCCACCCGCAAGCAGAATAAAAAACTGTTCCCACCAGATTCCCAGACCGATAAGCCCCAGGACCGCCGCTACGGCGCCACCTATTAATACTTTCACTATTCCATATCCTCCTTATATAAGAATTTTATAATATCTGTTATGGCAACAATCTGAAATTGAGTTTTTTTAGCTAACATAAAAATGAAATGCAGGCAAGTTCAAAATGGATAAAAAGAGCTTGCCTAAAAAGAAATATTGCATTAGTTTTACAAGTCTTCAGATAGACTTATAACACGAAAGACCCCTGGTTCGATAAGGGGTCGGGAAAAGGATGAAAATGGTAAAGCTTGATTTTGAGAAGGGAGACGGACTCATTCCTGTTGTGGCTCAGGATTATGAGACGAACGATGTGCTGATGCTTGCCTATATGAACGAAGAGGCATGGCTGAAAACAGTGGAAACCGGCAGGGCTACGTACTGGAGCAGGTCAAGGAATACCCTCTGGATTAAAGGTGAAACATCGGGTAACGTTCAGACAGTCAAGGAAATCCTGGTGGATTGCGATCTGGACACAGTTGTCTTAAAGGTGGATCAGGGGGAGGGAGCCGCGTGTCATATGGGCTATAGATCCTGTTTTTACCGAAGGGTGTCAGATGGAAAAATGGAAATAATTGGTGAGAGGATATTTGATCCGGAGGAAGTGTATAAAAAATGAAGAAATTGAAACTGGGGATACCGAAAGGGAGTCTCGAATCCAATACGATTGAGCTTTTCAAGAGGGCGGGATGGAAAATAACCTATGATGCAAGAAGCTATTTCCCCGATATCGATGATGAAGATATTTCATGCGCTCTTGTAAGGGCACAGGAGATGTCCCGGTATGTCGATGACGGCACCATTGACCTCGGCCTCACCGGGAAGGACTGGATACTGGAAAACGAATCCGACGTTGTGGTGGTACAGGACCTCGTGTATTCGAAGGTATCTACACGACAGGCCCGGTGGGTGCTTGTGGTGAGGGAGGATTCTCCCATAAAAACCATAGAGGATATAGCCGGTAAAAAGGTATCCACGGAACTGGTGGGTTTTACCCGCAGATATCTGCAAGAGCGGGGGATAGAGGCCCACCTGGAATTTTCCTGGGGAGCCACGGAGGCCAAGGTGGTCGAGGGTCTTGTGGATGCGATAGTAGAAGTCACAGAAACGGGAAGCACCCTCAGGGCCAATAATTTAAAGATCATCCATGAACTGATGAAGACGAATACCCAGCTGATTGCCAGCAGAAGGGCCTGGGATAACCCATGGAAGAGGAGAAAAATAGAACAGATTAGTGCGCTTCTCTGGGGATCGCTTATGGCCATGGGCAAGGTCGGCCTTAAGATGAATGTCGGCAGGGAAAACCTTGGCGGAGTTGTTCTATTGCTTCCCTCCCTCAAGGCACCCACCATTTCGGGACTGTATGATGAGAACTGGTTCGCCATTGAAACCGTTGTAGACAAGGGTATAGTCAGAGAGTTGATACCACTTCTTCAGGAGGCAGGGGCTGAAGGTATAATAGAATATCCTCTTAATAAGGTGCTGTAGAAGGAGGTCTGATACGATGGCAAGAAAGAAAAAAATAACCAGAAAAACCACGGAAACGGACATATCTGTCGAGATAAATCTGGATGGAGAAGGGACGGGACAGATATCCACGACGGTACCCTTTCTTGATCATATGTTAACCCTTTTCGCAAAACACGGCTTTATCGATCTGACTGTGAAAGGGAGTGGGGATACGAATGTAGATTATCACCACCTTGTGGAAGATCTGGGCATATGCTTCGGAGAAGCGGTCAAAGGGGCCTTGGGAGACAAAAAGGGGGTAAGTCGTTACGGTTCCGCCTTTGTGCCCATGGATGAAGCCCTGTGTCATGTCTGTATTGACATTTCAGGGAGACCGTACCTGGTTTTCATGGCCGATTTTGGTGGTAAAAAAATACGGGATTTTGATCCCATTCTTCTTGAGGAATTCTTTAAGGCCTTTTCGGATCACGGGGGAATAACCTTGCACGTAAATGTCAGATATGGTAAGAATCCTCACCACATAGCTGAGGCTATCTTCAAGGCGTTTGCCCGCGCCTTGAAGGAGGCGGTCTGTATGGATGATCGGATCAAGGGTGTACTGTCAACGAAGGGGAGTCTTTAGTGTTCGAACGAAAACTGTTCTTTTCCCCAACCCTGCAGTGTACTGTTTTGTAAAGAATCAGTTTTCTTCGCGCAGAACCATTTTGAGGATGCTGTCATCTTCTGGCTCCCGATACATCGGGACTAATGCTCTCCCGTCTTCGACTGGATCAAACAGTTAGATATTCTAACGCCTGTTGAAGCCGCTACAGTAGGAGATCGACAGGCCCTGAAGGGGGTGATAATCATAAAAAAGCATCTTTATTCTTATTATTTTCTTGGGCTTCTTTTGTGCGGAGTGATATTTCTTGCACTGCTTGCCGGTTGTGTTTCTCAAAACGCCGGTAGGGTAACTACCCATCGCCAGGGAGATATTTCCGGGTTACAGAAGATTGCCGTCCTACCCTTTCAGGCCGTCATTTCCGGTGATCCCGCTGCACAGGTTACCCGATGCCCCATTTCGGGAGCAACCTTCAGGACGTGTGAATTTTCGGGAAATCCCGAGAAAAAGATAGAGGAACTGTTTGTTAAAGGGCTCAACCTTTCCGGAGGATACACCATGATACCCCCCGAGCAAGTCGATGGTGTGTATAAAAGGGTATCCACCGACTCGCCCGGTGAATCCCCTCTGAAGATACTGACAACGGTTGGGGGAAAGATCGGTGCGGACGGCATTATTGCAGGGCACCTTTTCTACTACCGGGACAGAAAGGGCTTTGGTTATTCCGTGAAAAATCCCGCTTCGGTAGCCTTCTGTGTGCATCTTATCCGGACCCGGGATGGTGTGCCGGTATGGAAGGGTGTTTTTGATAAGACCCAGAGTTCATTGATGGAAAATATCCTGGATATCTTTCCCTTTATACGAGGCGGTGGAAAATGGATGACCGCGGAAGAGTTGTCACGGGAAGGTATCAAAGAGATCTTGAAGGACTTTCCAGGATTGAAAGGAAACTGATAATTGCTTGTAATACCTGCCATAGATTTGAAGGATGGAAAGTGCGTACGCCTTCTTCAGGGTGACTTCAACCTGTCTACCGTTTATTCGGATCATCCTCCGGATATTGCCGCGAGATGGCAGGAAAAGGGGGCGAAACGCATCCATGTGATAGATCTTGACGGTTCTCGTGACGGATTGCCCCGCAACAGGAACGCGATCGAAAAGATCGTCCGAGCGGTGGATGTTCCCCTGCAGGTGGGTGGCGGGATACGGGACATGAAAACCGTCGATGATTATATCAATATGGGTGTCAGCTATGTTATACTTGGTACCGTTGCCCTGAAGGATAGGAATTTTGTTCTTGATGCGTGCGCAGCCCATCGGGGGAAGATTATTCTTGCCCTTGATGCCCGTGACGGCAGGGTCGCGATTGAGGGGTGGACCGAGAGTACCGACCAGTCTCCCGCTCAGATTGCGGCAGGGTATGAAGGGTTAGGACTGGACTCTATCATATACACGGATATACAGCGGGACGGAATGGAATCAGGGGTGAACATCGAATCCACGAAAATGCTCGCGGAATCAGTCGATATCCCGATTATTGCTTCCGGGGGTGTTGCGAATATCCATGATATTGAAAAGTTACTCGAAGCAGGAGAATCAAGGATAATGGGTGTCATTACCGGCAAGGCCCTCTACACCGGGGCCTTGAAACTGGAGGATGCCATAGCCAGAGTTGCAGGATTTGCGTAGGAGGTCTTTGAGATGAAAGAGTGTATATTCTGTAGGATCATACGCGGTGAGATACCCGCGAATATTGTCTATGAGTCCAAGGAGGCACTGGCATTTGACGATGTCAATCCGATGGCACCCGTTCATGTTGTTGTCGTACCGAAAACACACGTGGCAACCCTTATGGATGTCTCCGACGGCGGCATGATGAAAGGACTGACTGCGGCGGTACAGGAGGTTGCAAAGATAAAGGGGATTGACAGGAAGGGCTTCAGGACCGTCATCAACTGTAATGAAGATGGCGGCCAGGTAATCTTTCACCTCCATGTCCATATTCTGGGGGGCAGGAAGTTGACTGATGATATGGGATAAATCGGGATGAGAGCGTAAGAAGGAAAGGTATATCTGAAATGGAAATAATAGACAGGGTGTCGTGCGAAATGGTCAAGGCCGCCAAGGATAAGGATAAGGCGAAGTTGTCGGCGCTTCGTATGATCAAATCGACGTTGCATAACAAGGAGATAGATTTAAAGGATGCCTTTGGTGAGAAAGAGATTCTGCAGGTATTGTCCTCCATGATAAAACAGAGGAAAGACTCTGTTGAACAATTCAGAAACGGGGGAAGACCGGAACTTGCGGAAAAAGAGGAAAAGGAGATCGAGGTAATCCGTGGATTCATGCCGGAGCAGATGTCTGAGGAAGAAATACACGCGCATATCGAAGATGCCATAAAAGAAGCCGGTGCGACAGGCATTCGTGACATGGGAAAGGTTATGAAACTTCTGATGCCCAAGTTAACAGGAAAGGCCGACGGGAAAGCTGTAGGTGAAACGGTTAAGGCGAGATTGTCCTGAGCAATGCTTTTATCCATAGAGGTAAGAACAGTTTGAAGGGATATATTCCTCAGGAAAAGATAGGAGAGATAAAGAGCAGGGTAAATATCGTGAATCTTATTTCCGAGTATGTTACCCTGAAAAAGGCTGGCAGAAATTTTGTCGGCCTCTGTCCTTTTCACAAGGAGAAAACACCTTCTTTCAGCGTTAATCCTGAAAAACAGATATTTTACTGCTTCGGTTGTGGAGAAGGTGGAGATATCTTCGCCTTTTTGACGAAGATAAACGGCACCAGTTTTGCCGAGTCGGCAAGATATCTGGCCAACAAAGCGGGGATAACCATACCTGTCAGGAAGATGACCGTTACGGAAAGGACTGTTGCAAGCGAGAAGGAAAATCTTAACAGAATAAACGCTATGGCGGCGGATTATTTTTTTGACCAGCTCTCTTCTGAGAATGGTCGGGTGGCTCGTGATTATCTTAACAAGAGAAAGATGGGGGCTGCCATAACCACCGAATTTCGACTGGGTTATTCCCCGGAGGGGTGGAGCCGGCTTGTCAACTATTTTGAAAGCAAGAAGGTTCCTCTAAGCCTTGCCGAAAAAACCGGTCTTATCATATCGAAAGACAATAACAGGTTCTATGACCGGTTTCGCGGGAGATTGATGTTCCCCATAGAAGATTTGAGCGGCAGAGTCGTGGCTTTTGGCGGCCGTGCTATTGGCGACGATATGCCCAAATACCTCAACTCTCCTGAGTCGCCCGTATATTCAAAGGGCAGGGTCCTGTATGGCATGTACAGGACAAAAGAGAGCATCCGCACTAAAGATTACGTTATTATTGTGGAGGGATATGTTGATCTTCTCGCCCTTCGGGAGGCGGGGGTGAACAATGTGGTGGCAACGCTGGGCACCGCTTTTACCAGGGATCAGGTCGAACTGATCAGGCGATTCACACGGAATGTTGCCGTCATCTTTGATCCGGATGAGGCAGGCAGGCATGCAGTGGAACGCAGCCTGAAACTGTTTCTTGAGGAAAATATGCATGCCAGGGTAGTCGTTCTCCCCGAAGGATATGATCCTGATGACTATGTAAAAACGTTTGGCCCGGAGGCCCTGGCTAAGATTATCACCCATTCCCCGATGATGGTGGACTACTATATAGAAAAAATGATGGGTAACAGCGGTACTCTTGAAGACAATCTTGATGTGAGCAGGGATTCAATCTCTTTCATAAGCACCATCAGTGACCGGGTCGAACAAAATCTGTTCATAAAAAGGGTATCCGAAAAACTTGGCATTGATCAGGGTCTTTTAAAAGACAATGTGCGGAAGGCGTCTGTCCATTCCAAGACCACCACCAGGACCATATCTCCGGAAAAGAGGACGGGAACAGTTGACAAGCTGGAATTAAACCTTATCTATATGATGATAGAGTATCCCGAAAAAATTCCTGTGGTGGTTCGAGATAATATATTGAATTGTTTCGCTTCAGAGACATTGAAAAAACTGGGGAAGGCACTAACCGGGGGAGTGGATGACACCATCGGACTGGTCGGCGATCTGGAAGATTGTCCTGCCAAGGGAAACCTCTTGAAATTGATGATGGAGCGTCCTTTCTCCGATAAAGAAGTTGCCAACAGGGTCTTTGATGATAATCTTAGACAGATAAGGAACAAATGGTACAAGGGCAGGCACAATATTCTGAAGCGGGAACTGATCAGGGCACGGGACGCAAACGACAGAGAGCTTAGTGACAGCCTGCTACGGGAAAGGGATAGATTGTTAAAGGAAGAGAGAGGACTATTCGAAAATGAAGAAATCAATAAAGTCGGATGAAGTAACCAAACTTGTTTCACTGGGCCAGGGGAAGGGGTTTCTTACCTACGATGATATTAATGATATATTACCGTCCGATGTTATATTTTCAGAGGAGATAGACGATATTTTGATATTATTTCATGAGAAAAATATCAAAGTTTTCGATGTCGACAAGGATGGAAAGGTCATTGAGAGTTCGGACGACAGTACGCCCCCAGAGGAACCGGAAGAAACAAAACCCGAGATACAGCCTCTTCCCATAGCTGCGCTGGGTAAAACCGGAGATCCCGTGAAGCTGTATCTGAGGGAAATGGGTCAAGAGTCTTTGCTGAGCCGAGAGGAAGAAGTAACGATAGCAAAAAAGATTGAAAAGGGAGAAAAGAGGATCATGGAAACCCTTTTCAGCCTGCCTATTTTCATAAAAGAGGTTATGGATATAGGAGACAAACTCAGGAACAACGAAATAAAGATAAAAACAGTTGTCGATAATCTTGAAGACGAGAGTGGTTTTACCGAAGAGGATGTATATCGGGAAAAAGTGCAAAACTTTACCGCTAAAGTGGAAAAGTTGGATGCAAGAAATGTCCTGTTGAGGATAGAGTTGAAAAATCCACAGTTAGACGAGTCCGAGAAACAAAACAAACAGAAGGAGTTAGAAAAAAATCTCAAGAAGATCATCAAGCTCTGTAGAGATGCAAATCTTAATAAGAGGCGTATCAATGGAATGGTTACGGAACTCAAGAACGCCGTTACCGAACTTAACAAGGGTGAGAAGAAAATAGAGTCATGCAAGAAACGAGCGGACATGTCACTCAACGCTCTGGACAAGATCTTCTCTCGGATGAGAAATGGGGAAGAGACACTGGTTTCCGAAGAGACGGGTATCCCGGTTAGAGAATTGAGAGAATATGAAAGGACAATCAGGCAGGCGCGTAATGAAAGAAAAAGGATCACGGGGAAGATCGGCGCGTCCACAGAAACTCTGAAGTCGGTGATCACCTCCATAAAAGAGGGTGAACTGGAGGCGGACCTGGCAAAAAGAAAATTAATTAAGGCGAACCTCAGATTAGTCGTAAGCATTGCCAAGAAGTACACGAACAGGGGACTGCAATTCCTCGACCTTATTCAGGAAGGAAATATCGGGCTCATGAAGGCCGTGGAAAAATTTGAATACCAGAGAGGATATAAATTTTCCACCTATGCAACCTGGTGGATACGGCAGGCCATCACGAGGGCCATAGCGGACCAGGCACGGACGATACGGATCCCGGTTCATATGATTGAAACCATCAACAAACTTATCAGAACTTCGCGGTATCTGATCCAGGAACTGGGTAAAGAGCCCACCCCGGCCGAGGTTGCGGATAAGATGGAATTCCCTCTGGATAAAGTGAGGAAGGTATTGAGGATTGCCAAGGAGCCGATATCTCTGGAGACCCCTATCGGTGAGGAAGAAGACAGTTCTCTCGGGGACTTTATAGAGGATAAAAAAATCATGTCCCCCTCCGATGCCACTATGAGTATGGATCTTGCCCAGCAGACCAGAAAGATACTGGCCACCCTGACACCGCGGGAGGAGAAGGTCTTGAGGATGCGTTTCGGCATTAGCGAAAAGGCTGAAGTAGGGCCGAATCGGAGGAAGGGTACCGTATATTCGGATGAAACCATGGAACGGGCCAGAGGGATTGAAGATAACGTGTTAAAAAAGATGCGAGGGGCATCCCGAAGGAGGGAAATAAAGGGAGGAATCAAGTAGAAAACCATGTTGCAAGTCGAAATATCAAGAGATGATGCACCCTCTTTTTGCGTAATCGGGTTCAATCGCAGATAGCAACGGCTTCGATCTCTATCGGGGAATCTCCAGGCAGACGGGTTACCTCCACACAGGACCTGGCCGGACGAGAGACCCCGAAATACTCTTCGTATATGGTGTTGAACGGTTTAAAACAGTTCATGTCTGTCAGGAAAATCATAACCTTTATAACGCGATTAAGGTCAGATCCTCCTGCCTCCAGTATTTCCTTGAGGTTGTTCAGAACCGCACGTGCCTGGAGTTCAAAGGGCCCCTGCACAGACTCTCCGGTTTTCGGGTCAATGGGGATTTGCCCGGATATATACAACCAGCCTCCGGCTTTGACCGACTGAGAATACGGACCCACCGGTCGGGGGGCCTTATCGGTATTGATGATATTCTTATCCATGACGTTCTCATCTCCTTTCGATAATCCACTTGACAACAAGACCGGAAAGATGTCAACAAAATAGTAGAAAAAATTTGATGGATAGAGATCTTTGGAAAACCGGTTTTTCAAAGATCCAACATTGTTCACTTGGAATTCTTATGAAAGATGTATTGACTGTTACAGAACTGACCAGGGCCATAAAAAACCTTCTGGAATCCGGGTTTGCCGTCATATGGGTCACGGGGGAAATTTCCAATCTTCGCCGTCCCGGCTCTGGCCATGTCTATTTTACTCTCAAGGACGAGGGCAGCCAGATACGGACGGTTGCTTTCAGGAACGCGGCGGACAGGATAGGCTTTGATCTTGCAGACGGAATGAAGATAGTATGCAGGGGAAAGCTGAATGTGTACCCCGCAAGGGGTGAGTACCAGCTTATCATAGATGCCGCGGAACCGAGGGGTCTGGGAGCCCTTCAGATGGCCTTTGAGCAACTCAAGGAGCGTCTGGGGAAAGAGGGCCTGTTTGATCCTTCTCACAAAAAAGACATACCCTTTCTGCCGGAGAAGATCGGGATCGTAACATCACCTTCAGGCGCGGCTATCAGGGACATATTGAATATCACCGGCAGGAGATTCCCATCCGTTGACATCATTATCGCCCCTGCCAGTGTGCAGGGGGCGGAAGCGCCCCTGGAGATATGTGATGCCATATCGAATCTGAATTCTATCGGTGTGGATGTCATTATTGTTACCAGAGGAGGAGGATCGATTGAGGACCTGTTTTGTTTTAATGATGAAAGGGTTGCCCGGGCGATCTACTCTTCAAAAATTCCTGTCATATCGGCCGTCGGCCATGAGATTGATTTTACCATCGCCGATTTTGTGGCTGATCTCAGGGCGCCGACCCCCTCCGCTGCCGCCGAGCTGGTTGTGCCCGACAGAAAGAATCTGGTCGAAAGAACTGATAGATTAACATCGCGGTTGATACATGTCTGCAGTGTGTCGTTGCGGGGATTGGAAGACAGACTGGCTTTTATCGTAGAGGGCTTGCGTGATCCGAGAGGGGAAATTGCCGACTTGCGCATGGGACTGGATGACTGGTACAGTAGACTGTCAGGGGGGCTGCGGCGAACCCTTGAAATGTATGCGAACAGTCACTGTTCCGCAAACAGGGTACTGATACGTCTCTCCCCCGGGACACGGATCCGGGAGTTGCACCGCGAAATCGAAAATATGAAGAGAGAATTGGTTGTAAGAGCTGGTTTTTTTATGGACAATCTGAAGGGCATACTTCAAAAAGATATGTCCGTATTAGATAACCTGAGTCCTCTTTCCGTGCTGAAGAGAGGATTTGGTATCATACGATTGCCTGACGGAAACATCGTCAGAGATGTGGCTATGCTCGCGATAAAAAGCACTGTCGATGTTACGGTTTCATCAGGAAGCTTCAAGGCACGGGTAATCGAGATTTCACAGGAGCAAGGAAATGACAGAGAAAAAATTTGAGAAGGCCCTGGAAAAGTTGGAAGGGATTGTAAGAAAGATGGAAGAAGGGAATATGACCCTCGATGAGTCGCTCAAGGCCTTTGAAGAAGGAATCAAACTTTCCCGGTTTTGCGCTGACAAGCTGGATGAGGCGGAGAGAAAAGTCAAGCTCCTGCTGAGGGAGGGAGATGTACTACAAGTGAGACCGTTTGGAGAAAAGGATGAAGATGGTGAAAAGCCGGAAAATATCTCTTGAAGAATATCTCGAGGCAAAAAAGAACATTGTTGACAGGGCTCTTGACGAGTACCTTCCGGAAATGAGCGGGCCTTTCTCTGAGATCTCTGAGTCAATGAGATATACCCTGTTTGCCGGTGGAAAGAGGATACGGCCTGTGCTTTGTATGGCTTCCGCAGAAGCGGTCGGCGGCACCGCAGACTCCGTGCTGCCTGTCGCGTGCGCAATTGAGATGATCCATACCTATTCTCTGATACATGATGACCTGCCATTGATGGACAATGATGACTACCGGAGGGGAAAGCCTTCAAATCATAAGGTATTCGGAGAGGGTGTGGCAGTCCTCGCGGGAGATGCCCTTCTCACAGAAGCATTTTGCCTTATGTCCGGGAAAATCCCACAGATCTCTCCTGAAAAGAGACTGGCCATCATGCATGAAATCTCGGAGGCAGCGGGATTCCGGGGGATGATAGGCGGCCAGGTAGAAGATCTCAAGGCAGAGGGTGAGAAAGTGGATATGGAAACGGTGCATTACATACATTTCCATAAAACGCAGGCGCTGATAACCGTTTCCATACGGGCGGGTGCAATGATAGCCGGCGCCGGTGAAGATGATCTGAATGCCCTCTCGGAATATGGAAAAAAAACGGGGCTTGCCTTTCAGATAGCCGACGATATATTAGACATTGAAAGTAGCAGGAAGGTCCTGGGAAAAGAAACGGGGAGTGATGAGGGGCTCAAGAAAGCCACCTATCCGGCACTGATCGGTCTTGAAGAGTCCAAAGAGAGAACGCGAACGCTTGTGGAAGATGCGTTAGAGGACATACGTCATTTTGATGAAGAGGCCGAACCCCTGAGAATGATAGCGAGGTTCATCGCCGAACGAAAGTCATAGTTTTTTAAAGATCTGGAGAATGTTTTTATGGATGAAAAGGCAGGCATATTAGAGGGGATAAACGGTCCTGAAGATATCAGATGTCTCAGTATTGAAGAATTGGAGATCCTTGCAGGAGAAATCAGGCAGGCGATACTGACTGTGGTTTCCATCAATGGCGGTCATCTAGCGTCATCTCTGGGGACGGTGGAGCTTAGTCTGGCCATCCATTACGTGTTTAACACGCCTGTGGACAAGGTCGTCTGGGATGTCGGACACCAGGCGTATGCCCACAAGATCATTACCGGCAGGAGAGATAATTTTCATACACTCAGAAAGATGGGGGGTATGAGTGGTTTTCCCAAAAGGGGAGAAAGCGTGTATGATGTTTTCGGCGTCGGGCACAGCAGCACCTCCATATCCGCCGCTTCCGGCATCGCCGATGCCAGGTATCTTAAGGATGATGATTTCAAGGTCATTGCTGTCATTGGAGATGGCTCAATGACTGCCGGAATGGCATTTGAAGGCCTTAACTGGTCCGGAGGAAGGAAAAAGGACATGATCGTTATCCTGAATGATAATGAGATGTCTATTTCTCCCAACGTGGGTGCCCTGTCGTCGTACCTGAATCGCATTATGACGGGACAGCAGGTTACGAAACTGAGGACGAAAATCCGTGATTTTATGAAGACCGTGCCCGGTATTGGAGAACATGTCATTAAATTTGCCAGGCAGGCAGAAGAATCGTTAAAGGCATTTATCGTTCCAGGAATCCTGTTTGAAGAGATGGGATTCAAGTATATCGGTCCACTCGAAGGGCACCGTCTTGATCACCTGATAAAGAATCTCCAGAACGTGAAGACCATGAAAAGACCCGTCCTGGTTCATGTTATTACCAAAAAGGGAAAGGGCTACAAATTTGCCGAAGAAGAACCGTCCCGATTCCATGGCATAGGATCTTTTGATATCGCTACGGGGAAATCTATTCAATCGGATTCTGCCGGGCCATCTTACACGGGGGTATTCGGTCGCACGATGGTGCAACTGGCGCGTGAAAATCCTTCAATTGTCGCGATAACGGCAGCCATGAAAGGTGGAACCGGCCTTGATCAGTTCGCACGGGATATCCCTGAAAGGTTTTTTGATGTCGGCATTGCCGAGCAGCACGGTGTGACATTTGCCGCGGGTTTGGCCACAGAGGGATTTATACCGGTGGTCGCCATATATTCCACCTTCCTGCAGAGGGCATATGACCAGGTGCTCCACGACGTGTGCCTTCAGAACCTGCCCGTTGTTTTCGCCCTTGACAGGGGGGGAATCGTGGGAGACGATGGCCCCACCCACCACGGACTTTTTGATTATTCTTATCTTCGAGTCATTCCGAATATCGTTGTTATGGCCCCCAAGGACGAGAATGAACTCCAGCATATGCTCAAGACTGCCGTGGAATGCAAAGGTCCCTCTTCAATTCGGTATCCCCGGGGGGAAGGGATAGGTGTTCCTCTTGATGACACACCGGAGAGTATCGAGATAGGAAAGGCCCAGATCGTTCGCGAGGGCAGCGATGTGGCCATCATCGCCATAGGCTCCACGGTATATCCTTCCCTTGCAGCCGCCCAGATGCTTGCGGGTAAGAATATCGAGGCGACCGTTGTCAATAGCCGCTTTGTGAAACCCCTTGATAAGACTCTGTTATGTGAGATAGCATCCTCGTTCAAAAAGATTGTCACAGTTGAAGAGAATGTCCTTATGGGAGGGTTCGGCAGCGCGGTCCTTGAATTATTTGAAGAGAAGGGGATCTCCGGAATTACCATGAAAAGACTTGGGATCGGGGACGAATTCGTGGAACATGCGACACAAGCCCAGTTGAGAAAAATACATGGCATTGATGCGGATGGCATAGCAATAGCTGTTCAAAAGATGATGGGTAAATGAACTCGTGAGGGGTCTTTGTGCCCCAGTGATGGCACGCTATACACACAACAGATTTCCTGAGTTGTTCCAAAACTCAAGATCTTGAACCTTTTTTATAAACCCGGAACACGAAATTTGAAACCCGAAACTCGAAAATCAAAAATCAGGTTGGACAAACTTCTGGTCGACAGGGGCATCGCGGCGACCGGCGAGAAGGCCAGGGCTCTCATTATGTCGGGCCTGGTTGTGGTCGGAGAGGAGAGGATTGACAAGGCGGGAACCCTCGTGCGGCTTGATGCCGGTATACGGATCAAGGGAGGAGAAAACCCCTATGTCAGCAGAGGAGGATTAAAGCTCAAGGGGGCCCTGCTGTCCTTCGGTGTTGATGTGAAGGATATGGTGGCCCTGGATATCGGTGCTTCCACGGGTGGATTTACAGACTGCCTCCTTCAGGAGGGGGCAAAAAAGATATATGCGATAGATGTAGGGTACGGCCAGCTTGACTGGAAGCTCAGAACAGACAAGAGAGTAATACTGTTTGAGAAGACCAATATCAGATACTTTTCAGGTGAAGGTATAGAGGATACAATAGACATGGCAGTGATAGATGTCTCTTTTATTTCCCTGAGACTGGTGTTGCCGGTCGCAGTCAGACTAACCAGCGAGGATGCCGTCATCCTTGCCCTGATTAAGCCGCAGTTTGAGGTGGGCAGAGATGAAGTAGGCAAAGGGGTTATCAGAGATTCCAGGTTACACAGAAAAGTTATTGAGGAAATCGTAGGATTTTCGGAGGAACTGGGTCTCGAAACGGTGGGCACCTGCGAGTCACCGATTACCGGTCCGGCCGGAAACAAGGAATTTTTTCTGTACGCCAGAAAACATGCCGAAAATTGACACGGAAATGAACGATGGGAATTAAACTTGCCGAAACGGCAGGCTTCTGCATGGGTGTGAAGAGGGCGGTTGACATAGTCCTCGAGATTGCCCGCCATAAAGGGGATAAAGAGGTGTATACATACGGCCCTCTTATACACAACCCTCAAACGGTCCAGCTTCTCAAGGAGCGGGGTATTGTTCCTCTGGATAGTATTGACCGGATTCAGGACGGAATCATAGTTATCAGGGCTCATGGAGTATCACCTCTGGAAAAGAAAAAGATCAGAGAAAAGGGAGTAGAGATTGTAGACGCCACCTGTCCCAAGGTTGCAAGCGTCCAGGCGATAATCAAAAAGCATGCGGCACTCGGTTATTCGATTATCATAGTCGGCGATAAAGAGCATCCGGAAGTTGCCAGCCTCCTGGGTTATTCATCTGGTAGAGGGCTAGTTATTAATGACAAAAAGGATGTTGACCACCTTCCGCGACACGACAAGATGTGTGTCGTTGCCCAAACCACACAGGATTCTGCGGGATATAAAGCGATAGCCAAAGAAATTACACTCAAATTTCCCGGAGCCATGGTCTTTGATACCATATGTAATTCAACCGAAATGAGACAGGCCGAGATCAAAGAACTGGCCTCTCAAATGGATGGGATCATCATTGTCGGCGGAAAGGACAGCGCGAATACACAGAGACTTGCCACGATATCTCAAGGGTGCGGGACCCGAACGTGTCATATCGAGACGGCCGAGGAACTCGACGGCATGGATCTCAGCGGGTGTAAAAACATAGGCGTCTCTGCCGGGGCATCCACACCAAACTGGATCACTGAAGGCGTGATAGATTATCTTACCCACAATCGAAGAGAAACCGTACCGTGGAAGCTGAGAGGTCTTTACAATCTCTGGATATTTCTCGTCAGAACAGATATCTCTTCCGCCATTGGTGCCGGATGTCTCTCCCTTGTCAGCATGCTTCTTCAGGGACTCAGGGTGAATGTATCAAATATTCTGATCGCCGCTTTATGTGTATTTGCGATACATACCATAAACAGGCTGCAGGAAAGAAGTTTCGGAAGGATTCAGGGAAGCTTCAGGGAAGCTTCCTATATAAAAAACCGGGGCATCTATATGACCATTGCAATAGCCTCTCTTGTGCTTGCGTCCGTGCTTTCATTTTTAGGAGGCCTGGTGACCTTTATTCTGGTCGGGTTTATTTCACTCTCCGGCGTGCTCTATAATGTTACTGTGTGGGGGAAAAGGCTGGAGGATGTGCCCGGCTCCAAGAACATTTTTACCGCTCTGGGATGGGCCGTCGTGGCTGCCGTGGTTCCGCAGTTGAGCATCAGCTTGGAGATAACCTGTTCAATGGTGGTGGCGTTTGTGTTTGTGTTTGTCCTTGTCTTCTCAAAATCCGTGCTCTCAGATACGATAGATATCCAGAGCGACCGCCTGATCGGCCGGGAAACGATACCGGTCATTATGGGGGAAGCACGAGCCAGGGTTCTGCTGAAGGGCGTATCGATCCTTGCAGGTATTATGCTGATTGCCGCAATACCGGCAGGATGCGTTCCTTCCGTGAGCTTAGGTTTCGTACTGCTGGTGCCAGTGTTTTATATATGGATTTGTCTGGAACTTTGTGATAGAAAAGTTCGATTTTCCAGGATGGCATTGGAGGGATTGTTGGGGATAAACTATATGATTGCCGGATTCAGTGCCTGCTTGTGGTTTATTGCAACGAAGATATGATGCATTGTAAGTCCTGATTCATCGGGCCCGCGCTACTCAACCCTGACTTCCTACAGTGTGTCAGGATATAGGAAAGATTGTACAAGAGGAATCGCCGATGTATATGAAATTGCGAAGGTCACTCTTTTTCGTTTTGCTTTTTGCGGCGCTTTCAGCCTGTGGAGATTTGCGGTTTTCCCAGGTTGCGCCGGGAATGGAGACTTTCCATCCTGAAAAGATATGCGTGTTTCCGGTTGAAGCAGGCGCTTTTCCGGAGGCAGCGGGGATAGCCGACAGGCTTATCGCGGATGCCGTTAGCGACAAAGGGTTCTTTTCCGGTGTTGTTTCCCCGGAGGATGCAAAAAAACTGATGGAGAACGATGCCGAGCTGACACGTGCAGTGTCCAATTACGTTGCAAAGTTGAAAAAGGTGAGCTTTTCAGATCCTGATATAAGCAAATATATAGGCGAGAAATGCCATACTGATGCCATCCTTGTTGTAGATGTGGATTTCTGGAATTATACAACTCAGGGAGATGATAAGCTTGCCAAGGTCGGTTTCAGTATGGAAATGGTAGAGGCGCAAACAGGAAAGATTGTGTGGCGGGCAAAACATTACGATACGGAAAGCTACAAGTGGTTCAAACCGGATCTGGCTGATCTTGCAAAAAAAGTGTCAGAGCAGATGATTGCCCGTATACCGCATTAAGAAAAACAGGAAACAGAGCCGTAAGGAGAAATGACATGGAAGAAGAAGTGCGCACGCTGTTGAATGATGTCAGACCCTCTCTACAGGCAGATGGCGGAGATGTCGAGTTTGTAGACGTAACGGGGGATGGCATTGTAAAGGTAAGGCTGAAAGGAGCCTGCGGCAGTTGTCCAATGGCT
>CAZOHQ010000003.1:0-22079 GCA_964579455.1 uncultured Syntrophaceae bacterium
GCCGAAAGACAATATTGAAAAGGCTATAAAAAAGGGTACTGGGGACCTAGAAGGTGCGGCCGCATATGAAGAGATTGTCTATGAAGGCTACGGTCCCGGTGGTGTTGCAGTCCTGATTGAAGTGATGACCGATAATAAAAACAGGACGGTTGCCGAAATCAGACACACCTTTTCAAAACATGGCGGGAACCTTGGGGAAAACGGATGTGTGGCCTGGATGTTTGAAAAAAAGGGAAGTATTGTTTTCAGTAAAGAGGATATTGACGAAGACCGCCTTATGGAAATGGCCCTGGAGGCTGGAGCAGAGGCTGTAGTGGAGCTGGAAAGTGAATATGAGGTGATTACCGAACCCGGTGCCTTTGAAGATGTCAGATCTGCCATGGATACGGCAGGTTTCAAATCCCTCATGGCAGAGATTGGCATGGTTCCGCAAAATTCTGTTAAGCTCGAAGAAGACAAGGCGAACCAGATGCTTAAACTGATGGAAAAGATGGAAGATAATGATGATGTTCAGAATGTATACGCAAATTTCGATATACCCGACGAAATAATGGAAAGACTCAGTTAAAGACTTGGTTATTAATGATAATTTTAGGTATAGATCCGGGCACCAAAACGACGGGTTATGGGATCGTTGAAAAAGGAGAGAGGGGTATCCTTAATATAGCATATGGTGAAATTCGTATGAAAAGGGGAGAGCCCTTGTCCGCTTGCCTGAAGAAGATCTATGATCAACTGATAGAAATAATAACAGAATACGCACCAGATGTAATGGCGCTTGAGGATATATTTTACGGTAAAAATGTCAAGAGCCTTATAAAACTCGGACAGGCTAGGGGCGTGATAATATTGGCGGCGTCTCATAGCAACACTCCCCTTTACGAATATGCGCCTCTTGAAGTAAAGAAGGCGGTAGTGGGTTATGGTAGGGCTGAAAAGACACAGGTTCAGCACATGGTGCAAGTCATACTTTCTCTTAAGGAAGCGCCTCCGCTGGATGCATCCGATGCCCTTGCGATAGCCATTTGTCATTCAAACTTTTCAAAAGAGGTGCCCATCTGAATGATTGCCAGCCTGAAGGGCGTTTTGTCCCATAAATCTATTGAGAATATTATTGTTGATGTCCACGGAATAGGCTGTAGTATCGCTGTGCCGTTGAGTACCTTTTATAAACTTCCCGATACAGGCAGTCAGGTGGACCTTGTCATCCATACCCACATAGCACAGGACGCTGTCAGACTCTTCGGCTTTCTGGATCACAGGGAAAAGGACATATTCCAATTATTGATATCGGTCTCAGGGATTGGCCCGAGACTGGCTATAAATATATTGTCCGGTATTTCACCGGAAGATCTGTCCGGGGCCATATCCGATGGAGATCTTGTCAGACTTGTGGGGATACCCGGAGTGGGCAAAAAAACGGCTGAGCGGATGATTTTTGAACTAAAAGACAAGATCACAAAATTGATCTTCGACAAAATCTCTGCGGGGTCTCCCGGTTCATTGGTAAAGAAAGACGCGCTGTCCGCACTGATCAACTTGGGTTACAAAAGCAGTATTGCAAAAGACGCTGTTGGCAAGGTGTCTGCAAAGGCTGGGGAAAAGCTGACCCTGGAGACTATCCTTACGGAATCGTTGAAGATTTTATCAGGAACGTAGGTTATAGGTATTCAGTCTAAACAAACCGTGAACCTGAGTGGTTATCATTATGAAGGCATCCGTCATAGATCCGGAGCAGTTGAGTGATGAAGAGGGATTCGAATACTCTCTTCGTCCAAAAACCCTCACCGAATATGTGGGACAGAAAAAGATCAAGGAAAACATCTCTATCTTTACAGAGGCGGCAAAGGGCAGAGGCGAAGCGCTTGACCATGTGCTGCTGTACGGACCTCCCGGTCTTGGAAAGACAACCCTGGCCTATATCATGTCACGAGAGATGGGTGTTGACATAAAGGTGACATCCGGTCCGGTCATAGATCGCCCCGGAGACCTGGCCGCCATCCTTACGAACCTGAAAGAGCATGATATGCTCTTCATAGACGAGATCCACAGGCTCCCTCACATAGTGGAAGAAATCCTTTATCCGGCAATGGAGGATTATTATATTGATATTCTTATTGGTCAGGGGCCGTCTGCGCGTTCGATGAAACTGGATATTCCCCGTTTTACCCTGGTGGGGGCCACCACTAGGGCGGGGCTCCTTACCTCCCCGCTTCGAGATCGGTTCGGTATGAGCTTCAGGCTCGAATTCTACACACCGGAAGAACTTTCGATTATCATAAGGAGATCGGCGAATATCCTGTCGATACCGATTGATGATGTCGGAGCGCCCGAGATAGCCCGCCGTTCCAGGGGGACTCCACGCATAGCGAACAGACTTCTCAAGAGGGTTCGTGATTTTGCTCAGGTAAGGGCTGATGGAGTGATTACAGGGAAAGTTGCCGAGGATGCCCTGGAGATGCTCGAGGTGGATGACAGGGGGTTTGATTTTATGGACAGAAAGATACTGTTGACCTTGATTGATAAATTTGAAGGCGGGCCCGTCGGTATCGACAGTCTTTCATCTGCGATAGGGGAAGAGAGAAACACCATTGAAGATGTCTATGAGCCCTATCTTATCCAGGAAGGTTTTCTTCATCGCACGACGAGGGGAAGAGTGGCGACAAAACTCGCCTGCGAACATTTCGGGAGACCATGGGCCGACAGGAACCAGAAAGAATTATTTTAAGTTTCCGTTATCGGTATGTAAAAAAAACAGAAGGCAGGGAACAGGAGTATGTGTCTCTGTTCCCTCGTGATTACGCCTTATGAAAATACTTCTTCACATCTGCTGCGCGCCGTGCGCCATTTATCCGCTTGATACATTAAGAAAAGATGGGCACGAGGTCACCGGAATCTTCTATAACCCGAATATTCACCCTTATACTGAATACAAGAGAAGACTCGATACGTTAATAGAGTATTCTCAAGATACGGGGATGAGACTTATCAGATTTGATGATTATCCCATGGAAGAATTTCTCAGAGGTGCGGTTTTCAGGGAAGAGATGAGATGCAGATACTGTTATCACTTACGCATGAAATATACCGCGCACATCGCAAAAAAGGGTAAATTTGACCGTTTCACCACCACGCTTCTCTACAGTATATATCAGGATCACGATCTTCTGAAAGATCTGGGGGAGAATCTTGGAAAGGAATATGGCGTAGGATTTTATTACCAAGATTTCAGGACGGGCTGGAAAGAAGGAATCAGGGTATCCAGGGACATGGATATGTACAGGCAGCAATACTGTGGGTGCATTTACAGCGAAAAGGAACGATTTTATAAATCCCCCTACGACAGAACATAAGTGTGGCTTTTTCGACACACTGATTGACGATTTGCCCTGACTGTCATTTCCGGCAAAAATAATTATTAGTAATAACATTTGTTGTTCTAGTTGGTTATGGCCTTGCTGTATGACCGATTATCAGATGTTGTGCATGGTATGGTTATTGCTTACATCTATAACTCCATACAGAAAGGAGGCTAGATGTATATACAAAAGACTATCGAAAATGAAATAAACTGCAAGAGTGTGGGCTTACACTCGGGCAGAAAAATAAATATGACTATTAAACCGGCAGGGGTTGATGAGGGTATTGTGTTCTTCAGAAGTGATCTGCCGGGGAGTGACGGGATTCGGGCGGAGTGCACAAATGTATCTGACACTACGCTGGCAACGACTCTTGGAACGAATGGAACCAGAGTTTCAACGGTTGAGCACCTTCTGTCCGCTCTTTTCGGAATGGGGATAGATAACGCGATTATAGAAACAGATTCCTGTGAAATTCCAATCATGGATGGCAGCTCTCTGCCATTTGTCGCTTTCCTGAAGGACGCCGGCATCAAATCTCAGGGCAAGTCAAAAAAGTTTGTGAGGATAAAAAAACCTGTGTCTGTTTCAGACAATGAAGGTAGAGTGGCCATTCTCCCCTCTCCTGAGTTCAGGATCACCTACGACATAGATTTCAGACATCCTTTGATAGGAAAACAATCGTATGACATGATTTTCTCCCATAACACATATGAGAAAAACATCTGTACGGCCCGGACGTTCGGATTTCTTCAGGAAGTCGAGTATCTCCAGGCGAAAGGGCTTGCCCTCGGTGGTTCTCTGAATAATGCAATAGTCCTGGATGATGAGAAGATTATCAACAAAGAGGGCCTCCGGTCTCCTGATGAGTTTGTGAAACACAAGGTACTGGATGCTATCGGAGATTTGTCCCTTCTGGGGATGCCCATTATAGGTCACTTTGTGGCATATAAATCCGGCCACCGGTTAAATAATCTCCTTCTTAGAAAACTCCTGGCTCACAGGGAATACTGGGAGATGGTCCATTATTTTAACGGCGAAATGGAAGTGTTCGACGAGATAATCGATGCCCGTCCCTATGATTCGCCAAATGATATCTTGTCTCTTGCCGGAAGTTAGCCGGCTACCCTCCCAAATAAGCCTTGCTTTTTGGGCTACCTTTTCCTAGTATATTCCGGTACTAAAGCTTGACTCTTTGCAAGACTATCAGGCTTGACAGACCGGAGATTAATTACATGCGCAATGGCAAGCTTCTAATATTGTTAGTATGCCTTTTCCTTTTGCCGGCAGAATCCTTGGCGTCAGAAGCACGGGTGACGGACCTGCTTATAACCAACACGTCTGATAATCTCCTTGTTTATCTTAAAGTGGAAAATTGTTTTACGGAAAAAATAGAAAAGGCGATACTCGCCGGAATACCGACCACTTTTACGTTTATCTTGGAATTATATCGGGAGCGTCGTTATTGGTTGGATAAACGGGTATCTTTTCTTGAAGTACAACACACTATCAAATACGACAATGTCAAGAAGATTTTTTATGTTGTATTTCAGGGAAAGAAACCGGAACAGTTTAAAGAATTTTCAAGGGCGAAGACCGCAATGTCGGAGTTGAACGGCGCTGTTTTTACACCCCTGCAACAAATGACGAAAGGTGGCAGGTACTACCTGAGAGTGAAGGCAAAACTTGAAGAGGTTCGCCTGCCGCTGCATCTGGAATATGTTTTCTTCTTTGTTTCCCTGTGGAATTTCGAAACGGACTGGTTAAAACAGGACTTTGTTTATTAATGAGATTCAGTCTTTAACAGGCTCTGGTGCGATAAAAATTGCATGTTCCGACTCGTCGGGATAGCGGGGCTAATCGAGATGCTGTCTGACATAGTGGTAGATACATGAATACTAATGAATTAAGGAGACGCCGCAGAGAACGTATCGCAATAGTCGCTGTCATAGCTGTAATTATTGTTCTCACCTATATAGAAAGCAACCTTTCCAGCATGGATGTCCTTCTGCCGATATCAAATGAGGTGCTGATTTTCGGCCTGATAAATATCAACCTTATCCTTGTCATTCTCCTTATTTTCCTTATTTCAAGAAATCTGACCAAACTCATATTTGAACGGAGGAGGGGAGTCCTGGGATCAAAACTCAGGACAAAGCTTGTCGTAGCCTTTATGATCCTCTCTCTTATACCCACAATCACTCTTCTCCTGGTTTCCATTCAATTCCTTTCATATAGCATAGACAGCTGGTTTGACACCAAGATGGGCAGGGCGTTCAATCTATCCCTTGAGGTCGCCCAGGATTACTACCAGCAGTTTTCCGATAATGCGAAGTACTATGCGCAACAGATTGGATCTGAAATAACCGATAACAAGTTGTATGAAAAAGAGCAGACAGATTATCTGAAGGCGCTTTTAACACAAAGGCAGAAGAATTTTAATCTTGGTTCAATGACCGTTCGCTTTGATAACCGGGAAGGAGAGTTGTTCCTCAAGGACCCGGGGAATCCCGATATTTTGCCTCCTAAATTTTCCCCCAAAGTCCTGGAAGATGCCTTCATGGGGAAAGGCCTTTCAATAGTGCAGTCTGTTGGCGGGGGAGACATGGTAAGCGGGATAGCTCCGCTCTATTCCAACATCAGCCCTAAGGAAGTCTTGGGGATCATAGCCGTCAGTTATTATATAGATAAGAACTTGAGTGAGAAAATGTCCATAATCTCAAGGACTTCAGAAGAGTATGAACAGCTCAGGCTGCTAAAGAATCCGATAAAATTCAGTTACATTATAACGCTCTTCATCGTAACCCTCCTGATCATCTTTTCCTCAATGTGGTTTGGCCTTTTTCTGGCAAAGGGGATAACCGTTCCGATCCAGGAACTTGCGGAAGCAACTCATGAGGTGGCCCACGGCAACCTCGATTACCACATAGATGTCCTGGCGGAAGATGAGATAGGGGTGCTGGCGGATTCCTTTAATCAGATGACGAAAGATCTCAAAGCAAACAGTCTGGAGTTAGAGCAGGCAAATATAGACCTTGAACAACGCGGGAAATACATGGAGACAGTGCTTCGCAATGTTTCGGCCGGCGTTATTTCCATAGACAGAGATGATGTAATCAGCACAATCAACAACGCTGCGGAAGAGATGCTGGATATCAGAGGTGAGGAGATCATAGGTAAGAAATATGAAGATGTCTTGAACCCGGAACGTATAATGATGGTACGAGGACTTCGTGAGGAGTTGAACACGAGCGATGGTGGTTTTGTGGAGAGACAGATTCAATTAACAGTCAGGGATAAGGTGATCGCAATCCAGGTATCGGCAACCCTCCTGAGAGGCGACGATAACAATTATATGGGTGTTGTGGCGGTCTTTGAAGACCTTACCCAGCTTCAGAAGACTGAGCGTATCGCCGCATGGAGAGAAGCCGCAAAGAGGATAGCACATGAGATAAAAAATCCCCTGACACCCGTCAAACTGAGCGCAGAGAGGTTGCAACGGAAATATGGAGATAAGATCGAAGAAGGAACGGATTCCGTATTTCACGAATGTACCCGGACCATAATAAGTCAGGTGGATGTCTTGAAAAATCTGGTCAATGAATTCGCGCGTTTCGCGAGGTTGCCTGTGACGAATCCCTCCCCGAATGATCTTAATGCGGTAGTTGAAGATTCCGTAATCCTTTTCCAGGATGCCCATAAGGGGATAGCCTTTGAATTCCGGAAAGATGTCGGTGTGCCTGTTTTGAATATTGATGCGGAACAGATTAAAAGAGTAATGGTCAACCTCATGGATAACGCGGTTGCGGCTGTCTCCGCGTTGGACCATAATGGAAAGGTTGAAATCAGCACCTATTATGATAAGAAACATAGCAAAGTCACGGTGGATATCGGAGACAACGGTCCCGGTATTTCGCCGGAGGATAAGAAGAAGCTGTTTGAACCCTATTTTTCCACCAAAAAGATGGGAACGGGCCTTGGGCTTGTCATAGTCAGCTCAATAATGTCAGATCATAATGGCTCTGTAACCGTGGCGGATAATATACGGGGGGGGACGATTGTATCCATTGAATTGCCTGTTGTATAGGATTGATTATGAATGAGATAATACTAATTGTAGATGATGAAGAAAGTATCTGCCTGTCGTTAAAGGGAATCCTTTCGGATGAAGGGTATGAGGTGCTGACCGCGCAGAGCGGGGAAGAGTGTCTCGAAATCATAGAAGAAGAGCTGCCCAGCCTTGTTCTCCTGGACATATGGCTTCCGGGAATTGATGGTGTTGAAACCCTGAAACGCATCAAATCAAGATATCCCAAAATGCAGGTTATAATGATATCCGGACATGGAACGGTTGAGTCTGCGGTAACGACGACGAAACTCGGAGCCTTTGATTTTATAGAAAAACCCCTGTCTCTTGACAAGATTGTGCTTGTTGTAGATCACGCGCTGGACATTGTACGTCTGGAAGAGGAAAACAAGCTGCTGAAAGATGGATTTAGCTACGAGATTGACGGAAACAGCAACAAGATCATCGAATTAAAGGAGATGATACAGATTATTGCTCCGACCAATGCATGGATCCTGATTATGGGTGAGAACGGAACGGGGAAAGAACTTGTTGCCCGATCGATACACAGGCAGAGTCGTCGCTCCAGTAAGCCTTTTATAGAGGTGAACTGCGCGGCCATACCTGAGGAACTGATAGAGAGTGAACTGTTCGGGCATGAGAAGGGGGCGTTTACCGGGGCTACAGAAAAGAAAAGAGGAAAATTCGATCTTGCAAACAAGGGAACCATCTTTCTCGATGAAGTCGCTGATATGAGCCTGAAAGCCCAGGCAAAAATCTTAAGGATCCTACAGGAGAAAAAATTTGAAAGAGTGGGCGGAACAAAGATTATAGATACCGATGTGCGTGTACTGGCTGCAACCAATAAGGACCTCGAATATGAAATGGAGATGGGAAAATTCAGACAGGATTTGTATTACAGATTAAATGTAATTCCACTGGAAATTCCTCCTCTCAGAGACAGGATAGAAGATGTCCCACTCCTGGTAGGTCGTTTCCTTAAAGGATTTTCGTTGAAGGAGGCGAAGACGGAGAAACATATTTCCGATGATGCGCTCGAAGCGCTTATGGAGCATACCTGGCCCGGTAATGTGAGAGAATTGAAGAATATCATAGAACGACTGGTAATCACATCGCCGTCGGATATCATTACCGCTGATGATATCCCCCCCCTGTCGAAGGAAATCCATAAATCCCAGCGCTCTGATTTCTCTGAGGATTCATATTCTTTCAAAGAAGCAAAGGAGGAGTTTGAAAAGGACTATATTGTAAAGAAACTCACGGAAAACAACTGGAACGTGAAGAAAACGGCGAAATCCATAGGTCTGGAAAGGAGCAATCTGCACAAGAAAATAAAAGTCTATGGACTCGATGAAATGAAAGAATAATTGTAACACCCCGGGGGAAAGGTATCACCCTTCCCTTCCGTTCAGATCGATAAAAGTACGCCCGGACCTAAAGAGACATATGGTAAAGAAGATGCCTTTCAGACCGGGCGAAGTTCTGGTTATTTGCTCAAAAGATAATCGGACACCTTGTCATGCAGCCGTTGTGACGCGGCTTTTTCTCCAATAATACCGACCCTGATTGCTACCGTTGTTAGATTCTTCGCCTTATATTCGACATTTAAAGAGACATCCTCTCCATCTATGATGGCATTGATTGTTCCCCTGCTTATTTCTTTTACAGGAATCACATCCGTCGCATTCATATAGGCTACGGTTTTCTCACAGGCGTTCCATGTTTTGTCGAATGAGTGATGGTAATCGGTTGTTAATTCACCTTTTGTATAGAAATATGCCCCTGTTCCTCCCGTGACCGCGGCGCCGCCTACAAGAAGGGGAGCGCAACCCGACAATATCAAGGCGCCAATCATCAGAATAACAAGCCCTTTAACTCTCTTCATAACTACATCCTTTCAACCCTTTGTATTATTATCAGATTTTCCCTGCGTTTTATTTTCTCCCCCTCCGAAGTCTTAGAGCCCTTTAGCTATAAATTCCCGTTTCTCATTGACAAGGAAGAGTCCTGTGTCCGGAGGGTAGCGTCCTTTTTCATCCTTTTCGCGTTCGGTTCACCTGCCGGTATCGGTATGCATTCATCAACGGTACTGAAAGTATATACGAGAAACCTACCTTCCGTACACGGCTTTTACCACATCTTTTCTCGACATTAAACCGGAAATGTTCAAGGTCGGGATGATTACTTCCCCTTTGTGGTAATTATAAGCTTTTAATATGCTAATAGATACTTCAGGGATTGTCCACGTATTATTGACGGGATACAAGGTGAACAGATCTGTTTTTTAAGTGGGAAATAACACCCATTTTGACTTTTCGGGAATGCTCCTGCCATTCTTTGAAATTTATACACTTCTGGTGTAAGGTGCTGCGAATGAAAACAAGCGCAAGGTTTCTGATTATCTGTTTGATGCTGATGATACTCTATCCCGGGTGTCTGAACGCCACTCTAGTGATCAGTCGGATAGATGAAGGAGAAGTGACCATAAACTCGGAGTATCGCAGACTCTGCCAGGGAGAGGTTGTAAAGATATCCATGCAATCACCCGTGCCGGTCTCTGCCGTATTGTCCCTTGACGGGAAAGAGTACCCTTTTGTCTCAGACAGGCAGAAGCTGAAGCATTTTAGCCTTATAGTTCTAGGGGTTGAGATGGAGCCGGGGATATATGATATTATCGTTCACCTTGAATCTTCCCGTGGCGTCAAAAAGGATATACCCTTTAAGCTTGGCCTGTCAGCGAAAGCATTCCCTTCAACGAGGATAACAGTTGCCAGGCGTTTTACCAGCCCGGCCTCAGCGGATACAAGAAGAATAAAGAAGGAGGAAGAGATTCTGGGCCGCATATATGGTGAATTATCCCCCCGCTGGTTGGGAAACGGCAGGTTTATTATGCCGCTGAAGGGGAAAATGGGAGGGACCTTCGGTGAACAGCGGGTTTTTAATGGTAAGGTTGTGTCGTGTCACCGGGGAATCGATATATGCTCACCTCACGGGACATCGATCAAGGCTTCGAACTCGGGGGAAGTAGTCCTGGCCCGTGATCTTTATTTTTCCGGCAATACCGTTATAATAAATCACGGTATCGGCCTTTTTTCCATTTATTGTCATATGTCGAAGACAGTTGCCCGGGAAGGCACTTTTATTGATAAGGGAAAAATCATTGGTTACACGGGCTCAAGCGGGAGATCTACCGGTCCTCACCTGCACTGGGGACTGAGGTTGGCCGACACTTATGCCGATCCTCTTTCCATAGTGCACCTTCCCTTTGATTGATGTCCGAATCTTATAGTCTGGAGGGCGAATTTCCGTCGAAGCACTGCAGGCACAAATTTCCTCTGGGAATTAACAGGGAGTCCACGAAGGCATCCATGGTGTTAAATTTAACGGAGTCTGCGTCTATCTTTTGGGCAATCCATGCCTCCAGATCCATCAGTTGTTGTATAGACATGATGTCGCCCGTTTTAAAGTAATTTCTTGCCAGCAATTCCCCTTCAGATCGGGTAGAGATTCCGAAGGCGCAGGGATGCATGAGGGGAGGGCAGGCAACCCTGACATGAATTTCTTTTGCCCCCGCTTTTTTCAGGTCTCTCACCTTGTTAAGAATCTGTGTGCCTCGCACTATGGAATCGTCACATAGAATAACCCGTTTGCCCTTAACGTAGGGAAGAACAGATAACTTGCGCTTGGCCATCTTTTCACGGGCAACCTGGGTGATCTGGGTGTAACTGCGGTCGGCGTAACGGTTATAGAGAAATACATCCTGGTAATTAATCCCCGAGCGTTTGTGGTATCCGAGCGCGTGTCCGACACCCGACATGGGAACCGGCGCGACAATATCTGCGGTAATGCCGCCTTCGTCAATATCTCTCTGAGCGAGGCTTTCTCCCAGGTTGTTACGTGCTTCCTGGACGGAAACTCCGTCTATTATGGAATCAATGCTTGCGGTGTATGCCCATTCAAAGGCGCAATGCGCCCTGCGCGGAGAATCGAGTTGTTTTACAGACTGAAATCCCTTTTCGTTGATCAGGACGATTTCTCCGGGTGCAACGTCCCGGAATATTTCCATATCCATATTCTGCAAGGCTCTTGATTCAGAGGTGACAGCGTAACTCTCAGCATTTCCTCCGAGAATAAGCGGCCGGAACCCATAGATGTCTCTGGTGGCATAAATACCCTCTCCGGTTAGTATCACCAGCGAGTAGGATCCGTCGATTTTTTCTGAAAGCGCGGATATTCCGCTTACTATATCGCCATTCTCTATGATGATCTTGGAGATTACCTCGATGTCGTAACCCTTGTAGAAAGACTTGCCCCTGTTCATCATGTCTTCCATGAGTTCACCTGCATTGATTATATTTCCACTGAAGGCAACCGAGATTTCCCCATCCCTGGTTTTCCATTTCATTGGCTGGCGATCCCGCAGACTTACATGACCTATGCCCCAGGTCCCCTTCAGATTCCTCAGCTCTTCAGCTGTGAATCTGTTGGTGACCCTGCCATGATGGGTAATGTGGTTGATTCCCTCATCAAAAGTGGAAATACCGCAGTATTCCTGCCCCCTGTGTTGCAGAAAATCCAATCCCTGGTAGATGTCATCCACGCATTCTGTCTTTGAATATATGCCGAAGATGCCGCAATTTTCCTCAATGAATTTCATGGCCTGGCTCGTCCCGTCTCCCTTACTCTTGAATGGTGAATATCAGTTAAAGATACCGTACATTGGCATGGCGCTATCCTTTGTACCCTATGTTAATTAACTACCAAGAAGTGAAGCTTCCCGCAACACGTTGTGGGGAATCTTCGATTATGAAGGAAAGTTTTTATTGTGTATTCGCTCGCTAACCCCGCCGCAAGCAGCGGGGTTAGCGCTCACCGTTCAATCCAAAATGAAAAGTTATATTCTGATCAACCTATATCCGCATGATAGTCCTGAAGGGATTTCACGCGGCCGTGGTTTTTTCGTGTGGCGGAGATCCCTCTGACGGCCGCGAGGGCGGCTGCTGCCGTGGTGATGTAGGGAACCTTGTATTTAATAGCGGTCTTTCGGATGTATGAATCGTCATGTTTACTCATCCTGCCGCTCGGCGTGTTGATCACGAGCTGGATCTCATGATTTTTTATCCCGTCAGTTATATTAGGCCGTCCTTCGTGCATCTTGAGGATCAGTTCCGAGGCGATTCCGTTCTCTGCCAGAAAACGGTTGCTTCCCTTCGTGGCCTTCAGCTTGAATCCGAGTTTCTCGAATTCCCGTGCCACGTCGAGGATGGCCCCTTTATCGTCGTCATATGCGGTGATCAATATAGTGCCCTCTTCGGGGAGAACCTGACCGGTGGCCTCCTGCGCCTTGAAAAAAGCGAGTCCGAATGAATCGGCCATCCCCAGGACCTCTCCCGTTGATCGCATCTCCGGGCCCAGGAGCGGGTCGACTTCCTGGAACATATTGAAGGGGAAGACGGCCTCCTTGACGCCGAAATGTTGAATCTTCCCCGTTTCAAGATGGAGATCTTTCAGTTTCTTCCCCAGCATCAGTTGTGTGGCGATCCGTGCCATCGATATGTTGCAGACCTTTGAAACCAGCGGAACCGTTCGAGATGCCCTCGGATTCGCCTCAAGGATGTAGACGACATCATCCGCGATGGCATACTGGATGTTCATCAGTCCCACCACGTGCAGTTCACGCGCGATCTTTTTCGTGTATTCGGAGATGGTGGCTATTGCGGCTGCCGAAAGGCTGACGGGAGGAATCGCGCAGGCGGAGTCACCCGAATGAACGCCGGCGAGTTCGATATGCTCCATGATCGACGGAATGAAGACATCTGTTCCGTCGGAGATGGCGTCGGCTTCCACCTCAATGGCATTCTCCAGAAACCTGTCGATCAGAACGGGTCTCTCTGGTGCGACATCGACGGCGGCTGCAAGGTAGCGTCTCAGCATTTCCTCGTCATGGACCACCTCCATCCCGCGCCCTCCCAGGACATACGACGGCCTGACCATCAGGGGGTATCCTATCTTCCCCGCGATCTCAAGGGCTTCTTCTATGGTGCTCGCCATTCCCGACTCCGGTTCCGGTATCTCCAGCTTTTCCATTATCTTACGGAAGCGGTCCCTGTCTTCTGCCAGGTCGATCATATCGGGCGAGGTGCCGATGATCTTCACCCCCGCCTCGGCAAGCTCGGAGGCGATATTCAGAGGGGTCTGACCGCCGAACTGTACGATGACCCCCTCCGGTTTTTCCTTCTCGTAGATACTCAGAACATCCTCAACGGTCAAGGGTTCGAAATAGAGCTTATCCGATGTGTCATAGTCCGTGGAGACCGTCTCGGGGTTGCAGTTTATCATGATAGCTTCAAGGCCTTCATCCTTGATGGCAAAGGCCGCATGCACGCAGCAGTAATCGAATTCTATCCCCTGCCCGATACGGTTCGGCCCCCCGCCGAGAACGATGATCTTGCGTCTGTCGCTCGACTGCACCTTGTCCGGCGCGTTGTAGGTTGAATAATAGTATGCCGCGTCATACACTCCACTGACGGGTACCGGCTCCCACCTCTCGGAGGCGCCCAGCGCTATGCGCCTCTCGCGGATATCCTTCTCCGGGATGGCGAGCAGCTTTGAGAGATAGCGGTCGGCGAACCCGTCTTTCTTTGCCCGGACCAGCAGGTCATCCGGCAGGGTGCCTCCCTTGCAGCGGAGGATCTCTTCCTCCAGTTCGACCAGTTCCTTCATCTGTTCGATGAACCACGCCTTGATGTGGGTCTTCGCGTGGATATCTTCCACGCGTGCGCCCTTGCGCAAGGCCTCATACAGGATGAACTGCCGCTCGCTCGTCGGCTTGGACAGGAGCCCCATCAGCTCATCGAGCGGTTTTTCATGAAAATCCTTAGCGAAGCCAAGACCGTAGCGGCTGATCTCGAGAGAACGGATTGCCTTCTGCAGGGCCTCCTTATACGTCTTGCCGATACTCATGACCTCTCCGACCGCGCGCATCTGCGTCCCGAGTTCGTCGATGGCCCCCGGGAACTTCTCAAATGCCCACCGGGCGAATTTGACAACGACGTAATCGCCCGAAGGGGTGTACTTGTCCAAGGTTCCCTCTTTCCAGTAGGGTATTTCATCCAGAGTCAGACCGGCCGCCAGCATCGATGAGATGAGGGCGATGGGGAAGCCGGTCGCCTTGGATGCCAGGGCGGAGGAACGCGATGTCCGCGGGTTGATCTCTATGACTACGACCCGTCCGGTCTCCGGATTATGGGCGAACTGCACGTTCGTGCCCCCGATCACCTGAATTGCTTCGACGATATCGTAGGAATATTTCTGGAGACGTGCCTGCAATTCTGGGGAGATCGTCAACATGGGCGCGGTGCAGAATGAATCGCCGGTATGGACGCCCATCGCGTCGACATTTTCTATGAAACAGACGGTGATCATCTGATTCTTGGTGTCCCGGACGACCTCCAGTTCCAGCTCTTCCCACCCCAGGACGGATTCCTCGACCAGTATCTGGCCGATAAGACTCGCCGCGATCCCTCTGCCGGCGACGGTCTGAAGCTCCTCCTTGTTGTATACCAGGCCGCCTCCGGTTCCGCCCATGGTGTAGGCAGGGCGGATGACCACCGGATATCCCAGATTTTCGGCTATCTTTTCGGCTTCGTCTACGCTGTAGGCGGGTTCGCTCTCGGGCATCTCTATGCCGAGGCTGTCCATGGTTTTCTTAAACTCTATTCGGTCCTCACCCCGTTCGATCGCGTCGATGTTGACTCCGATGATCTCCACCTGGTACTTGTCGAGGACACCTCCCCGCGACAGTTCCGATGTCAGATTGAGACCCGACTGGCCGCCGAGATTGGGGAGAATGGCGTCAGGACGTTCCTTCTCTATAATTTTCTCCAGATATCGGAAGTTGAGAGGTTCGATATAGGTGATATCAGCTGTTCCGGGGTCGGTCATGATGGTGGCCGGATTGGAATTAACCAGGACAATCTCATACCCCAGTTTCTTGAGGGCCTTGCATGCCTGTGTCCCCGAATAATCAAATTCACAGGCCTGCCCTATGATAATGGGCCCTGATCCTATAATCAGTATTTTTTTTATATCTGTACGTGCGGGCATATGATTTCATCCTTCCCCTGATATCCTGTTTTGAAAAAATGTTTGTAAAGCGAAGCGAGTATAGAAAACCCGCCCAACCGTGTCAAGGTGTAAATACCGTTTTACCGACGGGATATCGATCTAAGTATTATCTGACCCGGGAAGGGCTGATTTTGTCCTTAATCCTTGCGGTGAAATTGTGGATATCATCGAGGATGAGGTAGAGGCTCGGGATGAGGAGCAGCGTGATGAACGTCGCGAAGAGCACACCGAAACCGAGACTGACCGCCATGGGGATCAGGAACTTTGCCTGGAGACTCCTCTCCAGGATGATGGGTGTCAACCCCGCGAAGGTGGTAAGTGATGTGAGGATAATGGCTCGGAATCGCAGAGTTCCCGCCTTTGTGACCGCGTCGTGCGCACTGGCGCCCTCCCGGCGAAGCCGGTTTGTCGCATGGATAAGAACGAGCGAGTCGTTGACAACGACACCGGCCAGCCCCACGAGCCCGAAGAGGCTGATGAAGGTGAGGTCGAGTCCCATGATGAGGTGTCCCGCGACCGCGCCGACGATACCGAAGGGGATGGCCATCATAACAACAAAGGGTTGCGTGAACGACCTGAAGGGGATGGCCAGAAGCGCGTAGATACAGAAAAGGGCAAACCACATGCCTTTCTTGATGTCGCTCAGAGATTCCTTCTGTTCCTTCCCCTCTCCCTCCATCTCATGTCTCAGACCGGGGTACCGGTAGGTAAGATCCGGGAGGAAGTCTTTCTCGAGGGTCTGCCGAACTTCATTGGCGTTGGTGATCGTTTCATCCACGTCGGCATAGACCTTGATGACACGCCGCCTCTGGGCGTGCTCGATAGAAACGTACCCCTGTTCCATCGTAATGTCGGCCAGCACACTGAAGGGAACTTCCTCTTCGACATGCCCCAGAGATCTTCGCTCTTGTTCGGGGTAGCGCACCAGAACCTTGATCTCATCTGTACCCCGCTGCATACGGAGGGCTTCGGCACCGTAAAAGGCGTGTCGGACCTGCGTGGCGATGTCATTGAGGGTTACCCCCATACTCCTGGCGGTCGGTTTCAGCTTGATCTGCATCTCCTGTTTTCCCGGCAGATAACTGTCTTCGATATCATAGACGCCGGGATAGCTCTTCAGTACCTCCTTCAGTTCCTCGGCTGCGCCCAGGAGATCTTTGTGTTCATCCAGTGATAGATGAATTTCGACCGATTTCCCCGCGCTGTGCAGGACACTCTTGAAGGTGATTGATTCGATTCCCGGTATCGTACCCGCGTTCTGACGCCACAGTGCCGCAAGTTTTGCCGTGCTTGTTGTTCGTTTTTCTCCTTCCAGCACCTGTATCCAGATGTGGGCAAGGTGAGCTCCCGTATCGGATAGGCCTCCTCGATCTCCCACCTGTGCCCCGATCAGTGAGAAACTGTACTCGAAGAGGGGGTCCGGGCCGGGATGTTCCCGGTCCGCATCAGTCAAGGTCTCTCGGGCAGTCTCCAACAGGTGCCCGACCACATCGTTGGTACGCTCGAGGGGGGTTCCGGAGGGCATGGTGAGAGAACATTCCAGCATGTCACCTTCCACCTTCGGAAAGAAGGCGAATCCGACGATGCCGCCCCGGTATATTCCAATAGTGATTAACAGCAGGGCAATTCCCATTGCCACCGTGGCATATCTCCACCTCGCGCAGAAGTCCACCGCCTTCAGATAGGGACCGTTGATAAATGTTCGCAGCCGGCGCGTCGTCCATTTTTCTCTCTGCTTCACGGAGCCCTGTCTGAGGCCGGCATGTTTACCCTTGGACAGATGAGACGGCAGGATGAAGAGCGACTCAATCAGTGATCCGGCCAGGACAACTATGATCACGATCGGTATGCTGCGCATCATCTTTCCCATCATCCCGGATGCTATCAGAAGGGGAGCAAAAGCGGCCATCGTGGTGAGAACGGAGAAGATAACCGGGTGCCCCACTTCTATGGCGCCCTGGGTTGCCGCCTGCAGGGGGGGGAGGCCCTCCTCCTGTTTCCGGAATATGTTCTCTCCGATGATAATGGCGTCGTCAACCACAATGCCCAGCACCATGATGAACGCGAACAGGGAGATCATGTTGATCGTCACGTCCAGGGAGGGGAGCGTGGCGAGCCCCGCAAGGAAGGATATGGGAATCCCGAGGGTCACCCAGAATGAGAGCCTCACCGTGAGGAACGTCCCGAGTATCAGAATCACGAGAACCAGGCCGATGGCCATATTCCTGAGCAGGAGTTGGAGACGGCTGTGCAGAATTTCCGACATATCGGCGAAGAAAGCGATGCCGACGCCTGCCGGTAGAGAGGGGCGGACATCGACGATGTACTGTTTTACCTTCCGGGCGACATCAAGCGCGCTCTGGTCGGCCACGCGATAGACCTCGATCATGTCCGCGGGTTTGCCCTGAAACCGCGCGAAGAGATCGACATCTTCAAAACCGTCATTGAGGATAGCAATCTGATCGAGTGTCACTTTGCTGCCGTCGGCGTGGGTGATGACGGCAATATCGGCGAATTCGTCGGCATAGTACCGTCTGCCTTTCGTACGGATCAATATCTCGCCGCCCTTCGCCTTGACGCTTCCCGCCGGGAGATCGAGACTTGCCCGTCTGACGGCATCGGCTACCCGGCCCAGAGTCAGGGCATACCGGCGCAATGTCTCCTCGGAGATTTCAATATGGATCTCTGACTTACGCGCACCCAGGATCTCGGCAGAGGTAACGCCCGGAAGATTGGTGATGTCATCCTTGGTCTTCTCTGCGTAGTATTTCAGGGTTGCGTGCGATACCTCGCCGTAGACGGCGACGTCGATTACCTGTACCCGTTGAACGATCTCCCGAACGACCGGTTTTTCCGCCTCCTCCGGGAATGTGGTGATACGGTCGACCTCGGCCTTTACCTCATCGAGGAGCTCCTGGATGTCCCACCCCGTAATGACCTGCACGGTAACGATGCTGATCCCCTCTTTTGACGTGGAGTCGATGCGCTTGATACCGGACAGGCCGGCTATCCGTTCTTCTATCCGGCCGCTGATGGCCTCCTCCACCTCGGCGGGCGAAGCCCCCTGGTATTCGGTGGTTATTGAGATCCTGTCGAGAGAGGTTTCGGGAAACACCTCCAGCTTGATGGAAAAAAACGTGAAGACCCCCGCCAGGACCAGAAATATCATGAGCAGATTTGCCGCGACGTGATTTCCGGCGAACCAGGCAATCATACCTTTCATGATCACTCCTTCTCCAGGAACGCCCGGACAGTCATACCGTCCGTGGGGGCCTTGAGGGTCGAAAAGACTATCATCTCGCCATCCTCAATACCGGATTCGACAACGACCTCTTCTCCCTGATAACGGGCAACTCTGACTGTTCGAAAATGGAGGATACCTTCATTATCCACGGTCCACACAATATCTCCCTGGTGGAGGGCCGCCCGCGGAATAACGGCGGCATCGGGCAGCACCCGTCCTTCGATGTCAACGGTCACGAAAAGGCCGATCGCGAGGGGCGGTTTTGTGGCGTACGGTCTGTCAACCCGGACAATGACGGTTATCATCCGGGTCTTTTCATCCACCTTCCCCTCGGCGCGGACTACCTTCCCCGAGAAGGTCAGTTTCCGTCCCGCAATTTCGGCATGAACGGTGGCAGGCGAGACGGGTCTTCCGTCAGGTGTAAATCCGGGGACGTCAAACCAGAAGAGGGTCTTGTTCTCCAGCGGCAGGGCGATCTCTGCCGCTTCAGTGGAAAAGAGTGTTGCCAGGGTCTGTCCCGGTGCTACATATTGCCCCAGGTCAACGAATTTCTTGCTGACGCGGCCATCGAAGGGTGCTTTCAAAACTGTCCTTTTACGGTTCAAGAGGGCCTTTTCCAGATCGGCCCGACCGGCTTCAAGTCTGGCCTGAGCCGCCTCCAGTTGCGGTTTTTTGGCCACCAGCGGCGGCGGATCTTCGATGGTGCGAGAGGTGTCCGAGTAGTGGCTCCGCCACTCTTCCCGAGCAACCAGCGCCTCCTCCTGAATCATCTTCAGATTACTTTCCGCATCCTTCACCTGTGCCTTCGCCAGGGTGACGGCCAGTTCATAATCGACGGGGTCTATTGCGAGCAGTACATGGCCTGTGGTGAATGCTCCGCCATTGACCAGGGCGGGGGAGATACGGACGATCTTGCCGCCGACCTCCGAGATGAGATTGATCTCCCTCAGCGGATTCACCGTTCCCTCACCCCGGATAGTGATGGTTTGCGGTCCTGTTGTAACCTTTATCACGCGTGCCGTGGGGATCGGAACGGAGGGCGCTACCTTTTCAAGTCGGGATTTGGTTGCCGTCAACGCACCCATAATGACGATTCCTGCGATGATGAGTGCCACACTTACAATGACATGGATGACGCGTTTTCGTTTTCGGTCCATTGCTATTCCCTTGGGACTTTGGTTTTCAGTCATGGATTGCCCGTCCTCTTTCAATCATTCAGTGTTTTGTCGCTTTCCGGATCACCCCATCCGCCGCCCAGTGCGCGGTGCAGTGTTACGCGGTTGCTGAGGATGGCCAGTTCAACCAGTACCAGGTTCTCTTCGGCCTGAAAACGGGCCTGCTGGGCGTCAAGCACGGTGAGGTAGTCGATCAGTCCCCGTTCGTATCGGTTTTCGGCCACCTTCTGCGTGGCCTTCGCTTCGGTGAGAAAGATCAGCATTTTCTTTCTTTTTTCCAGTTGCTCCTCCCGCGTCAGGAGGGCGCTTTCCACCTCGGAAAAAGCGGTGAGGACAGTTGTGGCGTAATCGGCCAGTCCCTGTTGGAACTGCGCCTCCGCGGCTCGCTGGCCTGCTTTGAGTCTGCCCGCATCAAAGATGGGAGAAAGCGCCCCGAAGGCTAAGTGCCACAGGCTGCTTCCCGGCATGATCAGCTGATCGAGTTCACCGCTGGAATAGCCGAAACTGCCCGTCAGTGTTATCCTCGGGAAGCGGTTGCCCTTGGCGACGCCGATCTTCGCATTCAGCGCCCGCAGGGTTGCCTCTGCCGCTCTGATATCGGGCCGGTGCAGGAGGAGATCGGACGGCAGACCCGGCGGTATGGGGGAGGGCAGCTTGAAATAGTCTTCCGGTTGTGTCCGGGCCGATCGGGTCTCCGGATATTGTCCTAAAAGGACGGCCAGTTTCTGCTGACTGATACCGAGTTCCTGTCGCAGCGAGGGAAGCGTGGCTTCCGTCTGGGCGAGAATACGCCGTGCCTGCCTCAGATCCAGGATGGAGGTCAGTCCCCCTTCGTACCGTCTTTCCACGAATGCAAGATTTCGGCGGTAATTTTCTATGATTTGCGCTGTTATCTGAATCCTTCTCTCCAGAGATTCAATCTGAAAATATACGGTTATCGCTTCAGATACGATGGTCTGGGCAATAATGCGGGCATTCTCTTTCGTTTTTGTGAGGTTTGCCAGGGCGGCTTCCTCGGCGCGAGCCAGGCGGCCCCAGAGATCGATCTCAAATGATGCCGGGAGAGAAAGGTTGTAAAGATCTGATTCGATTCCCGGGAGAATGCGCTGTCGTCTCGCTTCGCCCTGAAGGCTGAGGCTGGGGTAACGGTCTGCCCTGGATTGAACAAAATAAGCCCGCATCTCTGAAATTACGGCCAGTGCCTTTCTGATGTCCAGATTGTTCAACAATACATTCTTTACGACCTTATCCAGTTCGGGATTGTTGAAAGCGGTCCACCACCGGTCGATACTTTTCCCCATTTCAACATCAGATGAAGCATGCTGATACGATTCCCTGACCTGTGAATCCATGTCGGGTTTTTTGAAATCGGGGCCCACCTTCATGCATCCCGCAAGGAGCATAATTGCGGAGAGTGCGATAGGCACTATCCTGTATTTCACCGTGCACTCTCCCTTACCGGCAGTCCGGATAGCGAAAAATCGACAATGTGTTGAACCAGCCTGTCCGTGAACGGTTGGTCGTAGGCATGCCCGATGATTTTCGATACCGGCAACCTGGCGAAATTGAAATAGAGAACCATCGAAAAGATGCTCAGAATGTTGAGAAGCGTGCGTTCTTCACCTATGCTCTCAGGCAGATACGGTTGAAGTATTTCTCCCAACCCTTCCATGGATGGCTTCATGGTCTCTTCCACCACGATTTCGAAGGCCTCTGTGGGTTTGGTCATCTCCCGGATCATCAGCTGAAAATGGCACAGGCGCTCTTCGTCCGTAAGGGGGCCTTTGATGAGTGCCTCGGCCAGGGACTGGATCACAGCTGCGGGCGATGTTTCGCCACAGCCGGCAAGGTTTTTCTCAAAACATGCACGGATGCGTTGTGCTCTGGGCATCCAGCGTTCGCGGAACACGTTCAGATAGAGGGTTTTCTTGTTGCCGAAATGATAATTTACCCCGGCAAGATTGCATTTTGCGACATTCGTAATTTCCCGAACGCTTACCGCGGCGTAGCCTTTTTGAGCGAACAGCATCTCGGCAGATTTCAACAAGCGATCCCGGGTTGTTTTGCTTCCGTTGTTTGGAGCCATG
>CAZOHQ010000004.1:0-18503 GCA_964579455.1 uncultured Syntrophaceae bacterium
CTTCTAAAGGGTATTGCAGAACGGAATGCATCATAACCGGAGGTTAGTAATAACATCCTGTTTGATGTTGTAGTCGAAACAACGAGGCCGCAGTATTACGTTATGAGAATTCAGGACGTGATCTGCGGCCTTTCCTTTGAAAAGTCCGGTTGATGAACCCACAAATAGTCTACTTTTTACAATCCTACAGAAAAAGCCACTAGGCCAATTAGGCCAATAATATGTGCCGAATGTCTGGTATAGCAATACGCATCTCATCAGAACTCATAGATATCATGGGCGAAAGATATGTTTATGAATGACACGGGGACGGGGTGATCTGTCTTAAATCCGGCATAAGAAAGAGAGTGTCAGATTCAGGAGCCTTTTGGGATAGAGGTACAAAACCGAGAAAAAATACTTTCACTTTCTATGTCGTGCAGCTTTGCGAAGATGATGCTTGCAATCCCGTCACCTATCTTTTAGACTTTTGCCTCGTATGTAACGAGGTGGAAGCAATGTACCAACATATTGATGAATACCTTAATTTTCTCGCGGTTGAAAAGGGCGTTTCTCTCAATACCCTGGAGGCGTACAGCAGAGACCTGAACCGCTATGTGGAATTTGTCGAACAGGCAGGGGTTCCGGATATCAGGGAGATTTCTTCCGACAATGTTATCTCCTTTCTTGGAAATCTGAAGAGGTGCGGCCTGGCTACGACTTCCATTAATCGGTCGCTTGCGGCTATCAGGGGATTGTATCGATATCTCCTGACAGAAAATATCATTGATGAAAATCCTGTAGCCACTATTGAACTGGCAAAGGTATGGATGCATCTCCCCGACACGCTGGGCAGGGAAGAGATGTCCACTCTCTTGAGTCAGCCCGGCATAAAAACGCCGCTTGCCGTGAGGGATACCGCTATGTTGGAACTTTTGTATGCAACGGGGATTCGCGTATCGGAACTGATTTCACTGGGGATGAGCAATATAAACTGGCAGGCTGGTTATCTTATTGTTGTGGGGAAAGGAAACAAAGAGAGGATCGTTCCCATTGGAAGAATGGCCTTTGATTGTCTGAACCGGTATATTAAGGATTCAAGGCGTACGCTGTCCAAGGGGAAATCGGTGAACACCCTTTTTCTGAACAGATCGGGGACAGGCCTTACACGACAGGGGCTCTGGAAGATTGTAAAGAAATATGTTACAAGAGCTGGATTGCACAAGGAGGTTTATCCTCATACGTTCAGACATTCTTTTGCGACACACCTTTTGGAAGGAGGGGCTGATTTGCGTTCTGTTCAGGTGATGCTGGGTCACGCCGATATATCCACTACGCAGATCTATACGCATATCACTCGTGAGAGGTTACGGGAAATTCATAGAAAATATCATCCAAGAGGATAATAATGGATTACTATCGCAGCTCGGTTGAAAGAAAGAGGGGATCACAAAAGCCCCCTACCCAGAAACGCAATTTCCATTTCCGAGGGATAGTCCTCGTAGTGCTGATCTCATTTATTGTCGGAGTGACGGCCAGCCTGCTGATGACAAATCTTGGAGGTCTTGCCCGGCTGTCAAAGATAAAAGACACCATTCTTGTAACTATCGGGAGAGAAGTTCCCCATGTCGATTACATAGATATCGAGAAAAACGGCAAGGACTACCGATTGAAGGGGGGAGACCGGTTTGAGGTCTCGTATCGCGACGAGTTTGCTATAAAACGGGTATCGACGGATTCTTTTTTTAAGGGTGATATTGCGGTTGATATTAAGGGAATGGGAAGCTCGAACGACTTGGAGATGCTGTTAAAGGGGATCGAACTGGTTGACGCAAAGATAGCGGACGACAGTAAGACTTTCGGAATTGATGTTCTGTATAAGAACACGGTTATCACGTCCATTCCGATAGATGTAATGATTATGCCTCAGGACTGGCTGAGATTTGCGAGAGAATCCAAGACGGAGAAATCGAGGATCGAATTTCTTGAGCGTGCTGTTCGCATGAAAAAGGATGACATAAACGCACGCAAGATACTGGCAAAGTTGTATGTGAAATCGGGGATGGCTAACAAGGGAATTCTGGAATATAAGAGGATATTAAAACAAAAACCCGATGACCTTGCCTCCCTTATCGAGCTTTCGAAGATATACATGCAGGGGAAACAGTACGAGAAGGCCATAACCATTCACCGGAAAATTATCAAGATCGATCCCAAAGATGATATTGCCTACGCGAATATTGCTTACTCTTATGCGAAATTGGGAAACTGGAAGAGGGCGGTTGCCAACTGTGAGGCTTCACTCAGACTTAACCCGGATACCACCACCGTTCGCTATAATCTGGCTGAGGCGTATGAAAAGATGGGCAGGGATAAGGATGCCATTGAACAGTACGAAAAGGTTCTGAAGAAGATGCCGGGCGATGTGAATGTTATGATTGCCCTCTCGGATGCCTATCTCAGAGCAGCTAAGTATGACGATGCGATCCTTCTGTATAGAAAAGTTATAGAAAAACAGCCCAAGAATGCCTCCGCATATGCTAATATAGGATTCGCCTATGGAGCCACTGGGCTTCTGGAAAAAGAGATAGCGAATTACAAGAAAGCCATCTCCCTGCGGCCCAAAGATCCGGCAATACATTTCAATCTTGCCATGGCGTACGAGAAAGGAAAACTTCGTGATAAGGCAGCTCAGGAATATTTGAAAGTACTGACTCTTAAACCGAATGATGCCGATTCCGAATCACGTCTTGCAGAGTATTACCTGGAGACGAAAGACTATGGCAGGGCGATAGACATGTATGAAAGACTGGCAAAGGTCCGGCCCAAAGATGCATCGATATACGAAAAAATCGGTTTTGCGTATGGAGAATTGAAGAAATACGAAAAGTCTGCCGCTAATTATGAAAAGGCCCTACAGTATGGCGCGAAGGGTGAATATCTCCACTATAACCTTGCCGTTGCGTATGGAAAGATCGGTAAGAGAAAAAAGGCGGTCTCTGAATATGAAAAGTCTGCTTCGCACAATCCTACTATAGATATACTGACTATACTGGCGGATTCTTATATGGAAGAAAGGCAATACGACAGGGCCATAGGCGCATATAAAAAGATGATCAAGATCGAACCAAAAGAAGCCGGATTATATTCGAGTATAGGATATGCCTATAGCCTGAAGGGGGATACGGACAGAGCGATTGCCAACTACAGGGCCGCGCTTCGTTACGAAAGTGAAGACGATATAGTATACTGCAGGCTTGGCAGTGCTTATGAGAAGAAGGGCATGTACAAAGATGCGCTCAGGGAATATACAAATGCGTACCAGATTAACCCTGATTCGGGGGAAGCAGCACGCAAGATACCGCAGATGAAAATTCGGATGCTGCAGCAGAAGCATCAGTAACGGTTGGTATGTTCGAGAGAATTCCAGACAGATAGAAGGGGAGTAACGAACATGAGACAGATTAGCCTGGGAGATATGGTGATAGGCGGAGACGCACCCTTCGTGCTGATTGCAGGCCCCTGTGTTATTGAAGACGGAGTAAAGACGGAGAGGATTGCTCGGTACCTGAAGAATCTGGCGAGAGAGTTGGATGTCCCCCTTATCTTCAAGGCGTCCTATGACAAGGCGAACAGAAGCTCCATACATTCTTTCAGGGGGCCCGGCCTGAAAGAAGGTCTTGATATACTCAGGGGAATCAGGGAGGGGCTTTCAGTACCGGTCCTTTCGGATGTCCATCGCTTTGAGGAAATTGAAGATGCCTCGAAGGTGCTTGATATTATGCAGATTCCGGCATTTCTGTGCCGGCAGACAGATTTTGTAATGGAAGTTGCCCGGGTTGCCGGTATCATTAATATCAAAAAAGGACAGTTTATTGCCCCGTGGGATGTCTCGAATATAGTAGACAAAGTAGTATCAAGCGGCAATAAAAACATACTGATTACAGAACGAGGAGCGAGCTTTGGCTACAACAACCTTGTTGCCGATATGAGGTCGCTTCCCATATTGAGGGAAATGGGATATCCGGTGGTTTTTGATGCCACACATAGCGTACAGCTTCCGGGTGGAGCCGGTGATTCGTCCGGAGGCAACAGAGAAATGGCCGTGTATCTGGCACGAGCGGCAGTTGCCACGGGGGTTGATGGATTGTTCCTTGAAGTACATCCGGATCCCGAATGCGCCCGGTGTGACGGTCCCAATTCCCTTTATCTGGATTCTCTTCCAGCTCTCCTTGGGTTACTTAAAGAGATAGACAAGATTGTTAAAACCCTTAAAAGTTAGGAGAAAGACACATTATGGACAGATCTTTGTCTGAAAAACTGAAGATGATCACTCTCCTGGTATTGGATGTTGATGGCGTGCTGACCGATGGGAAGATAATAATTGATGACCTTGGAAATGAATCAAAGAACTTCAACGTCAGAGATGGTCATGGGTTGAAGCTACTGATGAGAGGCGGTATCGACATACTTATTCTGACGGGTAGAAAGTCTGAGGTGGTAAAACACCGCATGGATGAGCTTGGAATCAAAGATGTGTATCAGGGCGTAAAGGACAAGGCAAAGGTGCTGGGCGAGATACTTGATGAAAAGGTATTGACGGGCGAGTGCGTCGCGTATGTAGGAGATGACATAGTTGATATCCCCGTATTCAGAATGGTGGGATTTTCGGCAGCCGTTGCGGATGCACTCGATTATGTCAAAGCAGCATCCGATTACGTTACCGAAAAAGAAGGAGGAAGGGGAGCCGTCAGAGAGGTCTGCGAAATGATCCTCACAGCCAGAGGGAAATGGGGCGATGTAATATCGAGATATGGGATGAGAGCTGAAGAATGAGACTTTCACTTTACATGTCGGCAGTTAAATGGTACAGTTCTTGCTAAAATATATGGGAGAACTTTGAATGTGCTCAGTTTTATTATGTTTCTGTCCACGTGCACATGCACATGCATAACATTATTTAGCTCTCAGATCTAGCCATTTACTTTTTAAGGATCTCCCCGGATTCAACTTTTGTTAAAGAAAATATCTGCGAAGAAACTGTTCATTGGAGGATGCATTCTGCTTGCCGGTGTGCTGTTCCTGTATGTGCTTTGTGTTGCCAACAAAGAGGAAAAGAATATCCTGAACGTTCTTTCGGACAGGGTTGATCTTCAGATAAGGGATTTTCACTATACCGAGGTGGGTGATCCCGATCTGACATGGGAGATCATTGCGGATACCGCAAAGTATATAAAGAAAGATGAGGTCACTCTTTTTGAAAATTTTGAGGTAAAATTAGTCTTTTCCAGTGGTGATACCTATACGATAACGGGGAATGATGGTTCCTTGCATACCGATACAAAAGATATTGATATATATGGAGATGTGGTTGCTGTTTCGGATAAAGGGGATCGTTTTGAGACCGACAGCCTGAACTATACCCATGGTGATGGAAGGATCCATTCGAAAGATGCCGTAAAGATGACGCGCCCCGGAGTCGACCTGAAAGGGGTGGGCATGAATATATCGCTGAAAGACAAAGAGATAACCCTGTTATCCGATGTCATCGCTACAATAGAGAAAACACGGGAGTGAATCTCATGGGGACCAGAGGGATAAAGAACGATACAGTTGAGACGGGGAGCTTGTATATATGAGAAAGAGGATCTTGCTGATGCTGGCGCTTGTGGTACTTCTCCCCCTTACCACAGTAGCGATCGTGTGCGGTGGAGAGGATCCGATACAGATAACCTCCGATCGTCTGGATGCTTATGATGATAAAGGCATGGTTCTGTTTTCCGGCAATGTTGTGGCCACACAGGATAATACGGTAATACATTCGGATGAATTGTATATCTACTATGATAAACAGAAAAGTACAGGGGGTGCTCTTGCCGACGCAACAATGGATTCCGGAAAAATAGAGAGGATTGAGTTGAAGGGTAATGTTGCCATGAAAAGGGGGGAAAGGACTGTCACCGGAGACAGAGCCATTTTCTATAATCCAGAGCAAAAAATCGTTGTGACGGGTAATAGCGTGATGAGTGAGGGTGACAACGTGATCAAGGGAGACAGGATCACAGTCTTCCTTGAGGAAAACAGGGGAGTTGTAGATGGTTCCGGCGGAGAAAGAGTTACGGCTACGATCTATCCTGATGATATCAAGAAGTAGGCAGGCAGATTGTCAGTATCCTTAAGGCTGATAACCTCGATAGGTATAAAATCAAGAGAGTTGAATCTTTGAAAAAGTTGATAGCTACAGAACTGGTAAAGACCTACAATGGGCGACGTGTTGTTGATAAGATCAACCTGGAGATCCACAGAGGAGAGGTGGTAGGTCTCCTGGGACCTAACGGTGCCGGTAAGACAACAACCTTTTATATAATAGTGGGGCTGATACGTCCGGATGGTGGAAGTGTATTGTTGAATGGTGAGGATATCAGCCAGTATCCGATGTATATGAGAGCGCGAAGGGGGATAAATTACCTCCCGCAGGAACCGTCGGTATTCAGGAAACTCACCGTGGAAGAAAATATAATGGCTATTCTGGAAACACTGGATATACATAAAGAAGAACGAGAGGAAAGACTGTGCGAGCTTCTTAAAGAACTGGATCTCTCGAGTCTTTCAAAAAATATGGCATATTCCCTTTCGGGTGGCGAACGTAGAAGAGTGGAGATTACCAGAGCGCTGGTTACATCACCGCAGTACATGTTGCTTGATGAGCCCTTTGCGGGTATTGATCCCATAGCGGTTGCGGATATTCAGGACATTATACGTAAATTACGGTCAAAGGGAATCGGAGTCCTGATTTCCGATCATAATGTGAGGGAAACACTCAAGGTTTGTGACAGGGCGTATATCGTAAACGAAGGCTCCATCCTGGTCGAAGGTGATCCGGATTGTATAGCCAGCAGTGAGATTGCCCGCAGGATTTACCTTGGGAAAGATTTCGATCTATAGACAGGCGGTACGATGGTTTTTGAACTCAAACAGAACCTTAAACTAACGCAGCAGTTGATCATGACGCCGCAGTTGCAGCAATCGATCAAGCTTCTCCAGCTTTCGAGATTAGATCTGGTGGATACCATAAATCAGGAGCTTGAAGAAAACCCTCTCCTCGAAGAGCTATCTGTCGGCAGCGATCCGGAGACAGAGATTGTCCCGGAACTTGACGATATGAAGGTTGAGACGAAGACAAGGGAAATCACCGGAGAGGGAGACGGAAAAGAGGATTTTGACTGGGACAGCTATCTCGAAGATTACGGTCCAATGGGTGTTCCCTACCAACACGAGGACACAGACGCACCACCCTTCGAGAACATGCTTACCAAAACGAGCTCTCTTTCAGATCACCTGCTGTGGCAGCTTAACCTGTCGCGTTTTACCGATGTGGAAAAACGTGTGGGTGTACAGATCATTGGTAATTTAAACAGCGACGGATATCTCATGGCGACCACTGAAGAGATTGCCTCTATAGAAGATGTGGATATGTCCATGGTTGAAGATGTCCTTCAAAAGGTGCAGGAATTTGATCCTCATGGCGTCGCCGCACGGGACTTGAAGGAGTGTCTGCTCATACAGGTCAGATTTCTGAATGGTGATTTATCGCTTCCGGCAATTATAGTTGAGAACTATCTGAAAGATCTTGAGACGAGAAACTACAACAATATAGCCAAGAAACTGAAGATTCCCATCGATGAAGTCGAACAGGCGGCGATGGTGATAATTAAACTGAACCCTAAACCGGGACTCCTCCACAACGAAGAAAGACCACAATATATCATCCCGGATGTATTCGTTTTCAAGCTTGGAGACACATACAGGATTATCCTGAATGATGACGGTCTGCCGAAACTGAAAATAAGCAACTTCTATAAGAAAATCATGGGGGGCACGGAAAACAACGGTGGGGAAAATTGCAAGACATATATCAAAGACAAATTGCAGTCCGCAACCTGGCTGATAAAAAGCATTCAGCAAAGGCAAAAAACGATCTACAGGGTATCGGAAAGTATCGTAGAACACCAGATGGAATTTTTTGACAGGGGTATCAGCTACTTAAAGCCCATGGTTCTGAGAGATATCGCCGATGATGTAGAGATGCATGAATCAACGATAAGCAGGGTTACCGCGAACAAGTACATGCATACGCCGAGGGGTATATTCGAGCTCAAATATTTTTTTAACAGTGGGATAAACAGGATAGGTGAGCTACAGATTGCATCGCAAAGCGTTAAGGAAAAAATTAAAGAGATAGTCAGCGGAGAGGATAACAAGAAGCCCTATAATGACAGTCAGATCGTTGTTATACTCGCGGGATTTGGCATATCAATAGCAAGAAGAACTGTGGCTAAATACAGGGAAATGCTGGGAATATTGCCATCATCAAAGAGGAAGAAGTATTTTTGATCCGGTGAGATATCGATTGACTTTTACGGTCGGCTCAAATATAAGGCGGAATTTCATTGTGTTGATGAAAATAATTAAAAGGAGGAATATACATGCAGACTTCTATTACCTTTCGAAATATGGATGCCGAAGAGTGGCTGAAGGACTATGTTGACAAGAAACTTTCAAGGATTGAGAAGTATATGGACAAACCTGTAATTGCTACAGTGACACTGTCTATAGAAAAATTCAGAAATGTTGCCGAAGTAAAACTGTCAGCCAGAGGTATAAATCTGCAGGGACGGGAAGAGGCAAAAGAAATGACCCTCGCCGTCGATACTGTCATAGATAAAGTGGAGCGGCAGATAAAGAAATCTAAGCAAAAGATGAGAAATCACAAGGATGTCGCATCCAAAAGTGAAAGCATAGATTCAGGCGCTGAAGAATATGATGAATATGATGAAAACTCCAAAGTGGTGGAGACAAAGAAGATCATACTTGAACCCATGTCTCTGGAAGATGCGATCCTGGAAATGGACGAATCGAGGAAATTGTTTGTCATGTATAGGGATTTATCCACCGAAAAGGTGAATGTTATCTATCGTCGTGACGACGGAAAATATGTTCTGATTGAGACTAACAGCTGAAATACAGGTAACCCATTATGAATATTCAGGACATGCTTAAAAAAGAATTTATCATCGAAGATCTGAAATCCAAGACGAAGCAGGGAGCCCTCGTTGAACTGGCGGATGTCTTTCTGGACGACAATACGGCTATTGATAGGAGTTCCGTTATTGAAGTGTTGCTGGAAAGAGAGAAACTTGGAAGTACGGGAATAGGTGATGGTATTGCCATACCTCATGGAAAACTTGCAGGTCTTGAAGATCTCGTTGTCTCATTCGGAAGGAGCAACAGGGGGGTTGATTTTGATTCCCTGGACGGCAGACCGGTACATATCTTCTTTTTGCTCATGGCCCCTGAGAATTCGGCGGGTCAGCATTTGAAAGCACTGGCCCGAATATCACGGATGCTGAAAGATGCTTCCTTCAGAGAATCTCTTATCAATGCTGAATCATCTGAAAATATATATAATCTTATAGTTGAAAAGGATCGGACCTATATGTAATGTCCATCCGGGAATGACAATAATACATAATCTCTACGTCAGCTTCGGTTTTCTATCCTCGGAATACCGAAATATGCTTCTGCGGTTAATCCCGATAACATCGGGATATCATACTTGACTGTGTAAAAACTATATCCTTTCTGATGGACACTGTTCAGGGTCTTGAGCGGGTCTGCAGTGTTATGCATCCGCTTTTTTCTTGTGGTGATTCCTTTCAGTTACGGGAAATAGATGTAAAGCAGGGCATTTTGATATCTTGAACCTTAAATACAGAATAAACAGCATCGTATCGAAGGACTGAGGGGTGATGAAAAATCTTCGTATTGTCATTATAACCGGTCTGTCGGGTTCCGGAAAGAGCACGGCCTTGAGAGCTCTGGAAGATATCGGTTTCTTCTGTGTGGATAATCTTCCGGTTATGCTTCTCCCTAAGTTATTGGAGCTACAGACCGGAAGCTCGGGAGAGGTCTCGAAGATAGCTCTTGTCATGGATCTGCGCGAGAAGCATTTTCTTGAAAAGCATATAGACGTCCTCTCCCGATTGAGGAAAAAGAAATACAATGTCGAGATACTCTTCCTCGATACGAACAACCACCTCCTTTTGAGAAGGTTCAGCGAGACGAGAAGAATGCATCCACTGTCGGAAGGTAAAACCATCCTTGAGAATATAGAGCTGGAGCGTGATAAACTGCACGAGCTGAAGGAGATGGCCACCAATGTTATTGACACGTCCGATTACAGTGTTCACCAGTTGAAGAAACATGTCCAGAAACTCTACCTTGCGCCGGGCATGGCCAAGAAGCTCTTAATAAACCTCATATCGTTCGGGTACCGCTTTGGGTTACCTCCGGATGCGGAGATTGTGCTGGATGTTAGGTTTCTTCCCAATCCCCATTTTGTCAAAGGCCTCAGAGAATGCAATGGGAATGAAAAAGCCGTGGAAGAATATGTTATGAATTGGGATGACACCAAAGAGTTTCTCGTCAGATTGTCCGAGATGATGACGTTTCTGGTGCCACTCTATGAGAAAGAGGGAAAATCATACCTGAATATCGGTATAGGATGTACCGGAGGAAAACACCGGTCTGTGGTGATACTCAACCAGTTGGCAAAATATTTTGCAGGCAGAGACTACACAACTAATGTGAGTCACCGGGATATAGGCAGGGTTTGACCCAAAATCAAACCTGGGTGTCCGATTCCAATGCTTATTGTAAGACAGACCTCTATCCTTTGCCGGCAAGCTTTCTAGTTACATTATCCTTTATCCAGTGTGGATCCCACCACTCAACCGGGTTTACAAACTGTCCCCCTACGATCATACTAAAGTGAAGGTGATCGCCCCCCGCCATGCCGGTTATTCCCGTGCGGCCTATTATTTCTCCTTTGTTGACCTCTTGTCCTTTCTTTACGTTTACCGATGAGAGATGACCATAGAGGCTGAAGACCCCCATGCCGTGATCTATGATTATTGTATTGCCGTAGATTCCGAGATATTTCGTAAACACGACAACGCCCCCATTTGAAGCCTCCACCGGCGCGTTTCTCGTGGATGCGAGATCAACTCCCATGTGCACACTTTTACTTATTTCCTTGCTATCATGGTAATAGGTTCTCCTGTCGCCGAAGGTTGCCATAGTTGCGGCATTTTTCATCCGGAGAAAGGTTCCCTCCCAGAGCTGCTCCGGCCGCGTGTCTTTGCAGATCTTCTGAATGGTTTCCTGATTGTTCGCCCGCATCTCGCTGTTTGTGCGCGAGAACGCTTCGAGCAGGGTGGTTCCTTTTAAGTCTTTATATCTGTGCTGAAACTCAGGCATCTTCGTCTCCAGAAAACGCTGGCTGATATTCATCGTGTCACTGCGGAAGTTTTTCTTCCTGATATGAAAAGGGACAGAGTAGAGTGAACGGTTTCCGGCATCGTCTTGAGCCAGAATTGTTATCTTCAAGTTATTTTCTGCGGCATTCATAATAGGAATGGCAAAATAAGATATACGATGTGTTGTGTCCGATGTGGTTGCCGGGTATGAGGGAAAGAAATCATTGTCGACCTGTACGCCGCTGTGAGGCACATTCTCTGAAAGATTGTAGACTACGACGCACGCCCCCCCCGGGTTTATATAGTGGGAAAAGCTCACAGGGGATATTTGGGGCGGAATGGTATCTATAATAACTTCGAATGTCACGGCCTTCGTGTTTTTCCTGAGCGAATGGTCAGTGACGGTTATGTCTATCATTGCGGTTCCGTCATGGAGCTTCAGATCTTCCGGGAATACATCAATTGCCAGGGTTTCCTTATGTACCCCCCCTTGAGGCAGATTCAAAGAACTTAATGTGTACTTCTTCCCATCCTGTGAGATATCGACGGAAACAGTTCGAAGGCCCCTCTTTCTGTCGATGCAGACGACATCGAAGGTTGTTTCCTGTCCTATCATCTTGATATCCCGGTTTAATAGTATCTCTGGCTCTTCTCCCTCGCAATAGATCATGAAGGCCCAGATTCCTACCCCCACCAGGGCGATTAAAACAATAAAAAACAGATACCTCAGATATTTGTTCATCCAATCCTCTCTTTCATAGCAACCCTTTCAGAGTTGACGTTATATATAATAACTGTTATATTTCTGCAACTACTCAGGTGGTAAATACTATTACAGAATTTACACCGAATGGATAGAGAAAAATTTGACTCTCTTCATTGTCTCGGGTGATTGCAGTCGCCCCAGCTCACTATTTTACCTGGGTAATTACTTTATTTTTCTCATATAATCTACCTGATCCGGGGATGCAGGGATATCATTATGCTGAAAGACAAGAATATTGTTCTTGGGATAACCGGTGGCATCGCTGCATACAAAGCTGCGGAGCTGACACGGGAGTTTGTAAAACGGGGAGCAGTGGTGAAGGTGATTATGACCCCGAACGCGACCCGCTTCATAACCCCTCTTACCATGCAGACCCTTTCCGGCAACCCCGTTTACACCGACATGTTTTCCCTCTCCGGAGACTGGGACATACATCATATTTCTCTGGCGCAATCTGCCGACATACTTATTGTGGCTCCCGCAACCGCCAATATCATCGGTAAAATCGCCTCTGGTATTTCCGACGACCTTCTTTCCACGACGATAACCGCCACAAAGGCCCCGGTCCTGATATGTCCGGCGATGAATACGAATATGTACGACAACCCGATTGTCAGATCCAATATAGACACACTTTCTTTGCTGGGCTATCTCTTTATGGATGCCGGGCATGGAGAGCTTGCCTGTAAGACGGAAGGGGCGGGAAGGTTACCGGATACTGGAGATATTGTTGAAGCGGTGGAAACAGCTTTAACGAAAAAGGATCTGATTGGTCATACGATACTGGTAACTGCGGGCCCCACCAGAGAATCCTTTGATCCGGTGAGATATATATCCAACCATTCGTCAGGAAAGATGGGCTATGCCCTGGCTGTAATGGCCAGGAGAAGAGGTGCGGACGTCATACTCGTCAGCGGACCGGCTTCGCTTCCCGTGCCGGTGGGCGTACAGTTTGTCGGGGTGTCGAGCGCTTCTGAAATGCGCGATGCCGTGATGGAACACCTTGAAGAATCGACCGTGATCATCAAGGCCGCCGCAGTGGCCGATTTCCGTCCATCCGTCGTCTCGGACTCCAAGATGAAGAAAGGGGCTGAGCGACTGGATATCAGTCTCGAGAAGACGTCCGATATCATATCGGAGGTCAGTAAAAAGAAAGGAAACCGCATTCTGGTAGGGTTCGCTATGGAGACGGAAGATCTAATCAAAAATGCGCAGGCCAAGATGAAGGCCAAGGGCATGGACCTGATAGTGGGCAATGAGCTTGGCCTTCCCGGTTCCGGGTTTCAGCATGACACAAATATCGTGAAGATTATAGATACGGCAGGGAATGTCGAGGAATTACCCCTTATGGACAAGCGAGATGTGGCGGACAGGATTCTGGACAGGGTTCTGGAAATCTCAGACAGAGAGGACGGGGCATGAGAGAAGAGCTTCTGGAACTGACAACCGCTTTGAAAAACCACATACTATCCGAAAGAGAATCGAGAAACGGTATGCCCAATCTGTGTCTGAAGAGGGAAGAGGGCACACTGTCCTCAATGCCGGTTGATGCCCCAACGAATGATAGAGCGATTCGTGTTCCCTCTATCACGCTTGAGGATATACGAGAAGAACTTGGAGACTGCAAAAGGTGCAAGTTGTATGGTGAACGACACCATATCGTCTTCGGCGAGGGAAATCCCCGAGCCGATCTTGTGTTCGTGGGTGAGGCCCCCGGAAGAGACGAGGATATGCAGGGGAAACCCTTTATCGGCCGGGCGGGGCAACTGCTTACTGACATTATAAAGGCTATGGGACTGGAAAGAAAAGATGTATATATATGCAATATATTGAAATGTCGTCCCCCGAAAAATCGAAATCCCGAACCGGATGAGATCGCCACCTGCGAACCCTTTCTGATCAAACAGCTTGAGGCTATACAGCCGAGTGTCATTTGCGCCATGGGTAAATTTGCGGCTCAAACACTTCTCAAAACAGAGACGGCTATTTCCCTGCTTCGTGGCAGGTTCCATTCCTATCATGGAATAAAACTCATGCCCACATATCATCCGGCCTATCTTCTGCGAAACCCGGGTGCAAAAAAACAGGTCTGGCAGGATGTGCAGATGATAATGGAAGACTTACAGCAGGAGGCATAGGGCAGGGATCAGAAAATAGAGTCCCCCTCCATCCATATGCCATGCCGGCAAAAGGTTGAATCTGAATAGTATCGGGAGAACTCCATGAAAAATAGAATACGGGCATACAATGTCTTATTGATGGCGGTTTTGTTTCTTGTCATTAGTGGAGCGGTACAATCCTTTGGCGAAGATGGAAAAAGTGTCTTTGACGTAATCACAATCGATTCGGCCATCACCCCCGCCGTCGCTGACTATATTGCCAACGACATTGAACGATCCCGGGCAGAGGGATCCGACGGAGTCATTATCCTTCTGGATACCCCCGGTGGGCTTGATCTGGCCATGAGGGATATCATCAAGGTACTCCTCACCCCACCTCTGCCGGTCATTGTTTTCGTTCACCCATCCGGTGCCCGCGCGGCGTCAGCCGGTGTCATGATAACCATGGCCGCTTCGGTGGCTGCCATGGCCCCGGGTACTAACATAGGAGCCGCCCATCCGGTGGCAATCGGTATCGGGGGCAAGATGGACGAAACGATGGCGAAAAAGGTGGAAAACGATGCAGTCGCCTACGCCAGAGGGATAGCCGAAAAACGGATGCGCAACGCCGACTGGGCCGAAAAGGCCGTAAGGGAGAGTGTTTCCATTTCGGCTGAAGAGGCGCTTACACTGAATGTTATTGACGTTATCGCTTCCGATATAGCTGAACTGTTGAAAAAGATAGACGGGACAACGATCAGACTCCCGTCGGGGGATGTGATCCTTGATACGGAAGGCGCCGTCATCAATAAACGGGAGATGGGATTGCGGGAGAGGATCCTGGTGACTTTGAGCAATCCCAATATAGCCTATCTTCTCATGATGATAGGACTGGCCGGTCTCTACTTTGAATTTGCCCATCCGGGGGCGATTCTGCCCGGTGTCGTAGGGGGGATTTCACTCATACTCTCCTTCTTCGCGATGCAGACCCTTCCGGTGAACTATGCCGGTATTGCGCTGATACTGTTCGCTATCATCCTCTTTATCGCGGAGATAAAGATCGTGAGCCACGGTATGCTCAGCGTGGCGGGGGTAATCTCGCTTTTCCTGGGTTCGGTGATGCTGTTTGACTCTTCGGTACCGGCACTCAGCGTATCGTTTAGCGTGATGATACCAACCATAGTGATCGTATCACTCTTCTTTATCGCAGTGGTATCGCTTGCCGTCAAGGCGCAGAGAGGGAAGCCTTTCACCGGGGTGGAGGGGATGATCGGCCGGGAAGGCACGGCGTTAACCCTCGTGTACACCGATGGGAAAGTCCTGATAAAGGGAGAGTACTGGAATGCCTCCAGCGGTGAACCCGTAGAAGAGGGAACGGACGTACGGGTAATCGGTGTCAAAGGATTAACACTCAAGGTGGAAAAAATACAATAGATATAGAGGAGGGAGAATTATGTACACAATAATTGCAGTCGTTGTCCTGGTGGTGATGTTTCTGGCGGCCTCGATACGGATCCTCAACGAGTATGAAAGAGGGGTGATCTTTCGCCTGGGAAGGATCATCGCTACCAAGGGGCCCGGCCTCATCATACTGATACCCGTCATAGATCGGATGGTAAAGGTGGACATGAGAATCATCACGATGGATGTACCCCCGCAGGATGTGATAACGCGGGACAATGTCTCCATCAAGGTCAACGCGGTGATCTACTTCAGGGTCATGGAGGCCAACAGTGCCGTTGTCGAGGTCGAGAACTTCCTTTATGCCACATCTCAGCTCGCGCAGACCACGCTGAGGAGTGTCTGCGGGCAGGTTGAGCTGGATGAAATCCTCGCCGAGCGGGAAAAGATCAACGCGCAGCTACAGGAGATACTCGACCGAAGTACCGATCCGTGGGGGATAAAGATATCGACTGTCGAGGTGAAGCACATCGACCTTCCACAGGAGATGCAGCGAGCGATGGCGAAACAGGCCGAAGCTGAACGGGAGAGAAGGGCGAAGGTCATCGCCGCGGAGGGAGAATTCCAGGCCGCGCAGAAGCTGACCGACGCGGGCAAGATGATGGCGGAGCAACCCATAGCCTTGCAGCTTCGCTATCTCCAGACACTCGCGGTCGTGGCCGCGGAAAATAATTCGACGACCCTCTTCCCCATACCGATCGACCTGTTCAAACCTTTTATGGAGTTTGCAAAAAAGAGGGAAGAATAGAATGACGAAATGTGAAGAGACTGAAAGAAGGAGTGGCGTGAAGACGGAAAGAAGATCACGAGGGATCATAGGTGCCGTGATCCTGATTACGCTCGGTGTACTCATGATTTTGAGTAGCAGCGACATCTACGGATTTGATAAAAGCTGGCCGATACTTTTCATCGTTATATCCGTCTCCATGCTTGTGCAGCGACTCAACGATGTCGGTGCGTGGATTATCGGCGCGGCCGGCGTGGGATTCTTTGTGATGGAAAACTTCTATCCCGAGGTCCGGAACTGGGGTAAATATGTCTTTCCTGTCCTTCTGATAGTCTTGGGCGGATATATATTGTTCAAGAGAGGAAGGCCATCGAGGTTACAATAAGGCACCATGGAAATTCGATATTCATGGGTCACATCAAGATGTGACCCCGTGTTTGTTGTTTTTAAAAGAGCGCGGATGTAGTATGTGACCGCGTTGAATTGAACAGCGAGCACATACCACGCTGCTTACGGCGGGGTTAGCGAGTGAATAAAAATAAACATGTTCCATACCAATCGAAGATTCCGCGCAACTTGTTGCGGGGGAGCTTCAATACTATTGAGGTGAACAAAAGCGTATGACAAACGATGAAAAGAACGAAGACGTATCATTTGAAGAACTCCTGAAGGAAAGCACGGGCGAAACGGGGTGGCTGGAACCGGGAGAGCGGGTGGAGGTTCAAATCGTCGACATCGCTTCCGACTGGATCTTTCTGGGGCTCGGCGGTAAGAGCGAGGGTCTCCTCGACAAAAAGGAACTTCTCGATGAAAACGGTGAGCTTCCGTACAAGATAGGCGATACGATAGCGGCCTATTTTCTGTCGTCACAGCATGGCGAATATCTTTTTACCACACGGATCACCTCCGGTGAGGCGGGGAGAAACTTCCTCGGCCATGCGTGGGAGGGCAAGATCCCTGTCGAAGGGCTGGTGGAAAAGGAGATAAAAGGTGGATTTCAGATCCGTATAGCCGGTGACACCAGAGCCTTCTGTCCCTATTCACAGATGGGGCTGCGGCGGGTGGAGGATTCCTCTGAATATGTCGGAAAACGAATGTCCTTTGTGATAACGGAATATGGTGAAGAGGGGCGGAACGTCATCCTCTCCAATCGGGCGATCCTGGAAGAGGAAGAGCGTGAGAAGAGAGAAGCTCTCAAAGAGAAATTGCACGAGGGTATGAAGGTTACAGGGACGGTTGCATCGATTCAGAACTTCGGCGCCTTTATCGATATCGGCGGCATCCAGGGATTGCTTCCCATATCGGAAATCGGATGGGGACGAATCGATGATATTAATAGTGTACTGTCCATCGGCCAGGAACTGGAACTGGTGATACTGAATCTGGACTGGGAAAACGACCGGGTGTCTTTCAGCTTCAAAGCGACACTTGCCGATCCCTGGGACAATGTTGAAGGGAACTATCCCGCTGGATCTTCCCATGTCGGGACGGTGGCACGCCTGACAAAATTCGGAGCCTTCGTAACCCTTGAAGGCGGCGTTGACGGGCTGATCCATATTTCAAAGCTGGGTGGCGGCAAACGCATTAATCATCCAAATGAAGTGCTGGAAATGGGACAGTCCCTGGAGGTGACCATTGAAACGGTTGACCTTGAGAAGAGGAGGCTCTCTTTGAAGTTGGAACACGAAGAAAAGGGGAGCGGTGAATCGGGGATGGCCGAGGAGGAAGACTATCGAGCATACCTTCAAAAGGCACCCACTTCGATGGGAACGCTCGGTGATATTCTGAAAGACAAACTTACCCTTGCAGTAAAGAATAAGAAGGTAAAGAAATAGTCCTGATCCGTTTATGCATTTCCGGAGGGAACCATGGACAGGGTTGATCTGTACCAGATGTTATCAAAAAAGATAGGGACGGAAAATTCCACTATAATTCCTCAGATATGGCGTACTATCTGTTGCGAAGTTTATACCCTCATAGAAAGATCATTATTTGGCCTTAAGGGTGCTGTGATCAATGGTTTTCAGCCACTTCATGGTCTCTTCAAACCCGTCTGTAAATGAAACCGGGGGTTCCCACTGGAGTTCCCGGTTTGCCTTTTCTATGGAAAACCGGAGACGGGACCCCAGGTTTTTAACGGTGTAGGTGGTAAG
>CAZOHQ010000004.1:18513-20917 GCA_964579455.1 uncultured Syntrophaceae bacterium
ATGAGGGACCAGATACCTTCCATTACCAGCGCTGCTGCATATGCCGCCCCGTAGGGAATATGTAGTTTTGGTTCCTGTATTTCAAGGCTCCGGGCAATCATGGTGCAGAAATTCTGAAACGTGGTGGACTCTCCGTCATGAACGAGATACCCGTTTCCTATCGCAGTATCGTTTTTTGAGATCAACATGAGCAGGTCCACGAGATTATCGATATAGGTGGGCCATACAATGACATCTTTTCTCCAGAAGATCATCTCCCCCTTTACCAGTGGGAAATATCAGAATGCCATGGGTGCTGTCATATCGTCCTTTAAAGGCAGTACGACAACAGCGAACATCAATCCGGTACGGCTGCACCTCCGCGATCCGGTTTCGGAGCAAACCAGGTATTTTTCAGACGGTAAAAGCATCGCATGAAAAACAGCATCGGTCTGCGAACGGGATAGATCCTCTTGGGGAAGAAGGTGACCTTGTTTAATTTTTCAAAGCCCTCTATCATGGTGTCCGCGTCCCAGGTGACAACTTTCCCCTTCTGGTCGAAGTCCCAGGTATTATTGGTATTTGCCAGTTCCTCTGTGCGAAAGGTCACCTCGAAATGGAGCGGTCCCGGAAGGATGAGAGGGTTCATACGGGATGCCTCTCGTACCGCTTCCGCGGCGGTTTCACGTAATCGTGCTCTCCCCGCTGAGAGGTATTCGATACTCTGTGCACCGGAGGTGTATGTTGCCTCCCTCTTGTCCACGATAACCGGTTTCGCCCAGGGAAGGGCGTCGAGGGCCTGTCTGACACCGATGTCTTCCCCCGAAACAAGACCGATCGGCACACCGAATTCGCCCAGATACGCGCCGTAGAGATCCATCTCACAGGCACGCTTCCCGTTTATCCTGACTTCGGAAAAAATTCCGTAATGGGTATGCGGAAAAAAGGCATCCGGCGTACCCGAGGCGGCGTGTATCGCTACATAAAAAATCAGATCATACTTTTCAACATTGCCGAAGAAGGAGGGATGTATGAAATGCCCTCCCACATACTGGGCGCGCCTGTCCAGCTTATCAATCAGGCAATTGAAACCGACCTCATGGATATCCTTTACCGTTACCCTGTCGGCTCCTCCGTCAAAGGCTCCACGGATCGCATGGTTGACATCTTCGGTCAGACACTCCCTGCCATACTGCCACTCCCGAGTCCCCATCCGACATTGGCGCATGCGCCAGATACCAAAGCTCCCCTCAATATCAGCAAATACCGCAACGTGCATCCCGGTCCTGTTCCTTTCATGTTCAATAAGGAGTCGTTATCTCAGATAATGTGCAATTATCAGTTTCTGCACATCGCTTGTCCCTGCTCCTATGGGAAAAACCCCAGCATCCCGCATATATCTTTCCACCGGAGATTCCTTCATGTAACCATATTAGAGTGATCCATCCAGTTTTTCAGCAACCGGCTCCTTGCAGGCCCTGCACCGTTGTGCTCCCCTGAAGAGCGGCTTGCCGCACGAAGGACAGTGGTACCGTTCACACTCCGACCGGGCCCATTCAATACTGCCTTTTTCATCACCGTGTTCGGCTACCTTTGCCCGCCATATGGGGATCGTCTTTTCCATCACTCGAACACCGGTCGCAAGGGGAAAATCTTGTATCATAGGACAGGGCCATTCTTCACATTGATGGCACGAGTAGTATCCCTTTGATTTTACACAGTCACGTATGGAGCAGGTAGTGCAGAAGCCGTAGAGCTTCTTCGGAGGATCGGACTGCATGCATCCCAGACATTCCGTCTCCTCGGGTTTCGTTCCGTAGAGGTTCCCCATAACCGTCTTGAACTTTTCGTTTCCGTCCCTTGTTGCGATGTAGACGCCGCATGTTCCGCAGTACAGACCGCACGGTGCCATCAGATCTTTGTCCCTGATTTCCTCTTCAGTCCATCCTTCCAATTGCTTTCCCCCCCTTTGTATAAGAATTTTGGTTACCGCTTACATGTATACAATAGCCTGCATCTGATGTTTGCATCAGGCAGGAGCGATAGCGAATCGCGCTGAATACACTTAATAAGGTCGGGCTACTTTGCACCCAAGCAGAACGCCCACGCGCATAAAAGCGCCGGGATTACTATGCCGCCATATGACATCCACATGGGGATATCGATAGGGCCGATCTGAAATGACCAGGCATTGATTATCCTCAGCAAATGCATGATGGCGACCAGACCGAAGATCACCCCGGAGATCAACAGGTATATTTGACGATTGTCTCTTTTCATGGTTCACTCTCGATTGTCTTTATTGTATAAGGTTATCAATTAAAAGGGCGCTGTCCCTAATTTATCACACAAAACATGCAAGTTCCTGTTCGTTGTAAATTACGATTGGCAATCAGCAACAAGAGTCAATGGCAACCGTGATCCC
>CAZOHQ010000004.1:20927-21990 GCA_964579455.1 uncultured Syntrophaceae bacterium
ATCAGCAGATATATGTGACGATTGCCTCTTTTCACGGTTCACCCCTTTAGAGTCATCTGTTATCAATAATTGAATTAAACAGTGAGCAAATCTCCCGCAACGTGTTGCAGGGAGCTTCAATATAATGCTATTCGGTACTTCCTGTAATAAGCAAATCTTGCATAATCCTGTTCAATGGAGATTACGAATGGCAATCTGTAATAAAAGCCAAAAGTAACCCTCTAATTTTTAATTATTTCTATCAAAGACCATACTTCATCATCATCTAATTTTTCGATTTCTAATTCATCAGTAATAACTTTAGCTAATTTGACAAGAAAATCGGGAGACGGATGTCCTTTTTCAATTGCTTTCTTTACGTTATCTGAAAAATCCCATCCTGGCGATCTTGTACCTTCGATTAATAATTCTTTGATACCCATAAGAGAGGATTTTTGAACCTTTTTATCAGGGGAGTGTGCATAATTATAAAATAAGCATTCAAGATATAAGGGGGCCAATGTTTCAACATCCTTAGATAATTCTAATGTTCTCTGAAGGAGGTCGAAACCTTTGCCATCATCTCCCCTTCCAAGCAGAAAACCTGCGTAGTTGCCAAGACCGTTCGCATCGTTGGGATCGGCTTCCAGGGCCTTTTTGTGATACTCCTCCGCGCCATCATAGTCCTTACGAATCTTATCTAAGAAGATCGAGTAGTTGCCAAGGGTGTTCGCATTGTTGGGATCGGCCTCCAGGGCCTTTTTGTAATGCTTCTCCGCGCCATCATAGTCCTTACGAATCTCCCATAAGAAGGTAGCGTAGTTGCAGAGGGTGTCCGCATGCTCGGGATTGGCTTCCAAGGCCTTTTTGTAATACTTCTCCGCACCATCATAGTCCTCACGAATCTTATGTAAGAAGATCGAGTAGTTGCTGAGACTGTTCGCATGGTCGGGATCGGCTTTCAGGGCCTTTTTAAAATACTCCTCCGCGCCATCATAGTCCTGAAAATTCTCATTTAAGAATATCGAGTAGTTAACAAGCAACTCTTTGCTGTTTGGAAACTTCTTAAGCCCTTTTTGATAAA
>CAZOHQ010000005.1:0-18743 GCA_964579455.1 uncultured Syntrophaceae bacterium
GATAAAAATACCTGGAATTGTAAAGCTGGGTGAGGTCATCTATAATACTGAGTTCCCGGTACCTTTGCTCGCTCTCTTTCAGTGCTTCCTCGATCCGCTTGCGCTCGGTGATATTGCGGGACACCGCCTGAAATCCGATCACATGTCCATCTTCCAAAATCAACTCAGTATTTTGCCCAAGCCAGACCTCATGACCCTCTTTCGTGAGAATTGGATATTCCGAATATGTATTTCTAATCCCCTTTACAAACTGACGGCCGAAGAACTTAATAGCTTCGTCACGCATATCCGGGCGGACAAATGTCGAATAATTCTTTCCAATAATTTCATCTTCTTCGTACCCTGTAACACGGAGGCCCGAAGGATTTACAAAGATAACGTGCCCCGTACCATCCAACCTGTAGACGAGGTCACTCGCGTTTTCCACCAAGACCCGATACCGTTCCTCGCTCTTCTGCAGTTCCTTCTCCGCCCGTTTACGGTCGGCGATGTATGCTCGTAACTCCTCATTAACCCGTCTCAACTCTTCCGTACGATCCGCGACGCGCTGTTCCAGTTCATCGTGCACCCGTTGCAGCGCCTCCTCCGTCCGCCTGCGCTCGGTGATATCACGAACAATGCCCCTAAAGCCGATCGGCTGCCCAACGGAATCCCTCATAAGTGCAACTGACGTTTCCACAAACATCGTGCTCCCGTCCTTCTTTATTTGCTCATAATCCACTTTTGACGAGATGCCGGTTCGATAGACTTCATTAAACTCCCGAAAAATCTTCTTGGAGGTTTCTTTGTCCATATATCGGCGGTAGTTCATGCCGATCATTTCTTCTTTGGCATAGCCGAGGATTTTAGACATGGAAGAATTAAAGAAAGTATAATCACCAGCCAGATCCACTTCATAATAGCCTTCTTCGATGTTTTCAAGGATGGTCCAGCCTCCTCCCTCGCGCTCCTTTAAAGCCTGTCCCACCTTTCCGCACTCTGATTCCGATCGCGCCTGCTTTATCATTGATTGATCTTTCATCTCGTTGTCCTCTTTGTGATGAGATGATATATGAGATCGGACAATGTAACAAATGACAGGCCATGACTGGTTGAGAGTTCTCAGTCAAAACCTTACAAGTATCTATGGTTAAGAATAGACACTAAATTGGATTTTATGTCAAATGGAATAATTGCCGAAAAAGGCAGATTCCCATTTAAAGTCTTACACTTTGAGGCGCAAGTAAGTAGCCCTCCGATCGATTTCAAAGTAAAAGCAGTATCCGAAACTTCGGTTATTTTTTCAATCTGTTTATCGCATTCAATCCCGCCGAAAGCATTTTAACCGCCAGAGGACCGGATTCCTGATCCGAGCCGGTTGACAGGGGCGGCATGATACATTGCGGACCGTAAAGATCGTTCATCATTTTGGCAACTTCTTTAGTAACAAGCGAACGGAAAGGGACATGTGCAATCATGCCATACATGGCCGCGTTACCGCTTTCCGCCAGTTTGGGATTTTGGCGTACGGTTTCCACGCCGTCTTGAAGATCAGCCAGATATTGATCAACTATGGCAGCATGCCGCGGTGTTATCATGCAGTGAAGGGCATCCGGTTTCTGAAGACGGTCCACCAGCCAGCCCTTCTCTTCCAGCCTGTCGCCTACCGCAAAAATATTCACATCTCTATCTTCTGATGTATAGGCAAAAACACTCATGGCGGGTTTTCCCAGAATCTTGAGTCCGTCGACAGCCTCAATCCCGGCTTTGAATTTACTTACGGTATCCATGATGGTGCGGGCAATATCGAGATAGCCATCCATGCCGATGGCGTTCATGGCCGCCCATGCGGCTGCAATGGAACCGCCGGGACGGGTCCCCAGAAGGGCGGGGGAAGCAAAGACTCCGCCGGGCCAGTCCGCATAGATATAAAACTGATGTTTCATATAGTCAATATTACGATAGAGCACGGTTGATGCCCCCTTGGCGCTGAAACCGTACTTGTGAACATCAGCCGAGATCGAAGTAACGCCGGGAATCCGGAAATCAAAAAGCGGCACCTCATAGCCCAACCGCTCTATAAAGGGCAGTAAAAATCCCCCCAGACAGCTGTCCACATGAAAAGGGATCCCGCGCGAAAGAGCAATCTCTCCCAGTCGTGCAATCGGATCGATCACTCCGTGCGGATAGCATGGGGCTGAAGCAACTATCATGATAGTATTGCAGTTGATTTTCTTGCGGACGCCATCGACATCAACCCGGCAATCGCTGTCTACCGGTACATGCACCATCCTGACACCGAAATACTTCGCGGCTTTTTCCCAGGCGACATGAATAGTCTCAGGAGCGATCATTTCCGGTCGGCGCAATGGAATTACGCGTCTGGCGCTGGCCATCTCGCGGTAGGCAAGTACCGGTAACAAACAGCTTTCGGTGCCGCCTGAGGTCATGACACCTGCTACCTGGTCGTCACCGTTCAACATCGAAGCGGTCATGCGCACCACCTCGTACTCAAGTCGTTTCAGACTGCGAAAGGCCATCGGGTTCAGGGCATTTTCACTGAAATACATGCCATAGGCCTGTTTCAGAAAATCGGTATGTTCTTCACCCAGATAATACACAAGACTGAATATTTTATTATCGCGGTAGTTCACATCTTCTCCGGCAAAGCCTTGCAGCCTGTCCAGCACCTCTTTACGCGGGATGCCTTTTTCTGGGATGCTCTTCATAGTATTCTCCCTTTCTGCAGTATCTGTTTGTTTCGTCATTCATTGGTTCCGGCAAACCATTTATCCCAGCATGGCTTTGAAGACATACGCCAGACTGATTCCCAGGTAGTTGCCGACGGCATAACCGATAATGCCGGTGGTAAGGCCCGAAAGGATGATTTCCTTGTTTTTGAGGGCACCGGCTACAACGGGCACAAAAGGCGGCGAACAAATGGCAGAGACCGATGTAATTATGTAGGTATCGGTGTCAATCTTCAATATCCGGCAAAAGACTCCATGCAGCAAAAGGGAGCCGAAGATACAGAAGCACACAAAAAACATTATACTCCAGTTAATATTGATAAGATCCTTCAGATTGGCCATTGACCCCACCACCAGACAGAAAACCAGAACGATATACATGCCTAACTGGAAGGTTTTCTCAAGATTTTTGATTTTCGGAATAAACGAGCAGGCAATACCGCCGGTAGTGATGGTAAGGATAGCCATCGAAGTGGCATAACTTTGGGGAACGAGCCCCGCCAACCCCATAGCCATACCCACAATCAGCAACGATAGAAGGGTAGCGCCGCCCATAGCCAGAACCGTTCTGATGCGGAACATTCCGACATAGGACTGAATATCCTCGGTTTCCATTGTGCCATTAATCCCGCCGCTGTTATTGGCCACCAGGCTGAAGCGCGGCAGCCATATATTGAAGATCCGCTGGGCAACCGACATGCAGAAGATGAGATAGATCAGAGAGATGAAGGTATCATACGTATGCATAATGATAAAGGTGGTTGAATCCACGTTAAGGGCGGTCTTGATGGCAGCCAGATTGGGAGTACCGCCGGTATAGACACCGATGGCCATCCCGCCCAGTTTCCAGGCATCCGGGGTCTGGTCGTTGATTATGGCGTAGCCGACAAAGGCAACAGCAATGATGGTTATGGTAGCCACCAGCATGGATAAAAGCGCCTTGCCGGGAATAGAGGGCACAAGCCCATAACCATCATAGTCATTCATAGTGCCCCCTTAGGTATAGTATATTCACTGCAAAAGATCCGGAGTTGTTTAAAATATCCCCCTTGACGCAATTGTATGATCAATCATAAGCACATATAGTATGCGATGGAGAGAATCAGCACCTTATTCCCCTCTTTTTCAATCCGAGCCTCGTCCTTTCTATCGGGTTTGTAAGCTCAATCCAGTCACACAAAAGGGGTCGAGTTTCTCTGGGATCTATAATATCTTCTATGCCAAAATGTTCAGCTGCCCGCAGTGGTGACGCAAAGCCTCTATAATACTCCTGCAATTCGTTATGCAATGCCATGGGATCTTCGGCTGATTCAATCTCAGCACGATGAGCTGCATAGACACCCCCCTCTACAGGTATATTTCCCCAGTAGGCTGACGGCCACGCATAACGCCAGTTGAGTTTGCTGGGATCTGACTGGGCGGCACCAGCAACACCAAAGCATTTTCGAATATATATGGTAGCCCAGGGTATGCTTGCCTGAGAGACCGCGTAACTGGCTCTCACCCCGTTTCTGATGGTTCCATTCTCTTCTGATTTTACGCCGATGAAAAACCCTGGTTGATCCACAAGATTGACTATCGGCAGATGAAATGTGTCGCACATATCAATGAAACGCATAAATTTTTCCGATACATCCCACGAAAATGACCCAGCCAGAAACCGCGGATCATTGGCAAGGACACCAACCGGATAACCATTTAAACGGGCAAGCGCGGTAATCTGTGAACGGCCCTGATGCTTTCCGATCTCAAATATCGAATCCCGGTCAAATATGCATTTCATAATTTTCCTCATATTATAGGGTTTTTTTCCATCCCGGGGGATAATAGAAACAAGCTCATCTTCACGGCGATTTCGCTCGTCGTTTTCTTGATATTTTCTTTCCGGCATCTCCCACACATTGTTCGGCATGTAATCCATAAATCGCCTGGCTTGCCGCATCGCATCCTCTTCGCTCTCTGCTTCGTTATCAACAACACCACTTTTTCTGGTATGTATTTTATACCCGCCCAGTTCCTCTTTGGTTACGGTCTGTCCTTGCGCCCATTTCACAAGAGGCGGTCCACCCACAAACACCTGAGACTTTTCTTTGATCATAACTGAAAAATGCGACTGTACGACAAGAAGTGCACCAATTCCTGATACCGGCCCCATTGCCAGGGAAACAATGGGTACCATAGACATGATATCACCTATCTGTTTTGGAGCCACATCATTGAGAACCGGTAATTCGAGATACCCGATGTCTGCCACTTCTCGGATAGAGCCCCCGGCCCCATCAAGCAATCTGATGTGGGGTAGGCGCAATTCGTAGACCATTTTTGTAATATAGGCCAGTTTGGCCTTATAAAGCCGCCCGACAGATGCCCCTTTGATGGTAAAATCATCACCCTGTACCGTAATTTTACGACCGTCTATTTCGCCCAATCCCATCACTATCGGGCAGGGTGTAATGGTAAGAAGTCCTTTGTTTTTTTCATCATATTGTGCATCAGCCGCCATCACACCGGTCTCTGAAAAAGTCCCCTCATCAAGCAACACATCGATTCTTTCTCGAACCGTCATCTTGCCATAACTGTGTTGCTTTTCAATCCCCTTTTCGCCACCCAACTTATACGCTGTCTGTTTCCTCTGATTAATCTCTTCTACGTCAGGTTTCCACATAATAGAATCCTCTCTTTCCGCTCCTTTGTAATAGGTAACAATGCATTGTAGTAGAAAATGTATAATAGAGAAAAAGCGCTACTAAAAGAAAGCGAAACTGTCAAGTCTTTTAAGTAAATGGGCCCCGCTCCCGACATCGCTGTATCACAAGATACTATCTGCCGGGCAACTACGACATCACATGCAAAAGAACTCCCCCTGTCATACAAAAATATGATAGACTAAAGCCTGAGAATCGGATGTTCTACTTACCTATACGTAAATGTGCCACTGCGGGGTTTTTGTCCCTGCAAGGAAGGAAGATGGACCATGAAAACAAAAAGCACAATCCTGTGCCTGATCATTCTGTTTCTGTTGAGCGGAGCCGAGGCATGGGGAATTATGGCCAGGACAACGGCGGATGACCAGACAGGCATGGAAGTAACTGTCTACAACAGTAATCTTGGCCTCATTAAGGACACAAGGAAGGTAACGATTCCCCGGGGCGAGGTCGAGTTGAGATTCACGGATGTGGCATCACAGATTATGCCGGTCACCGTCCACGTCAAATCGATTGATTCTCCTGACACATTCAGCGTGCTTGAGCAGAATTACGAGTATGATCTCATAAACGAGAAAAGGCTCCTCGACAAGTATGTTGGCAAAAAGATCAAGATCATAGATGAAAACAAGTTTCAGGATAGAAAGGACTCTGTCGAAGCCATCCTGCTCAGCAACAATCAGGGGCAGGTATACCGTATCAACGGAGAAATATATCTCGGGTACCCGGGCATAAAGGTGCTCCCGGAGATTCCGGAGAACCTCATCGCGAAACCCACTCTCACCTGGCTTTGCGATAACAGCGCAACGGACCCTCATCGTCTGGAGGTCTCTTACCTGACCGGAGGTATCACATGGGAAGCGGATTATATTATGACCCTCGGTCAAGACGATACATCGTCCGACCTTTCCGGATGGGTAACCATAGATAACAAAAGCGGCGCGACCTACAGAAACACCGCCCTGAAACTGATAGCCGGAGATGTTAATCGAGTGCAAAAAAAAGCCATGGACAGGACATATCAAGAGATGCGTATGGCAAAATCGGCAACCCCGCAGTTTGAAGAACAGGGTTTCTTTGAATATCACATATACGATCTACAACGCAGGACAACCATAAAGGATAAGCAAACGAAACAGATAAAGCTGCTTGAAACAACCGGCGTCGCACTGCAAAAAGAGTTTCTGGTCCGCGGAACCGCAGTCTATCGCACAGGACGCGCCATGGAGAAAAAGATAAAATTGCCGGTGAGTGTATATATTATATTTATGAACTCTTCAGAGAACGCGTTAGGCATGCCCCTTCCTGAAGGCACCATACGCCTGTACAAGGCAGACAGCGGTGGCGGACAGCAGTTTATAGGCGAGGACCGGATCCATCACGTACCGAAAGATGAAAAGATCAGGCTTAAGGTAGGAGAAGCTTTCGATATAACAGCGGAAAAAACGCAGACAGATTTCAAACGGATAACATCCCAACTGAATGAATCCGAATGGAAAATTGTCCTGAGAAACCACAGGGAAGATGATACACCGGTAGGCGTACTGGAGCCCATGACGACAAACTGGGAGATAGTAAGCAGCTCTCATCCTTTCAAGAAGGTTGATGCATCCACAATAAGATTTGACGTACAAGTCCCAAAAGACAAAGAAATCACGATACGGTACAGAGTCAAATCGGGTTTGTAGATATCTTGCCATGCCGGGGGGATTGTGGTAGGAAGTGCCCTCACATTTGACAAACCTGCGGATAGCCTCCTTTGACTTTTTGCGGGGTTGAAGAAATGGTAAGTACTTTTTGTATCACACAAACTTGGATATAGGACATGATAGACAAACATAACAGAGAGATCAACTATCTGAGAATATCGATCACCGACAGGTGCAACCTGCGCTGTGTATACTGTATGCCTAAGGAGGGCATATCTTTCATTGGCCACGAAGATATCCTCAGATATGAAGAAATATTGAGGATCGCGGAGGCGGCTGTAAAGACCGGCATCATCAAGATCCGCGTGACCGGCGGTGAACCCCTTGTACGACGAGGAGTCATAGACTTTCTTTCTTCCCTCAAAAAAGTGGAAGGATTGCGGGACGTCAGTCTGACTACAAACGGGATACTCCTGGAAGACTATGCCGAAGAGATGTTTGATGCGGGTATAAAGAGGATAAATGTAAGCCTTGACACACTTTCCCCCGACAAATACCGGGATATAACCAGAGGGGGGGATATCAACAAGGTGATCCGTGGGATACGCAAGGCTCACGATACGGGATTCGCCCCCATCAAGATCAATGTGGTGGCGATAAAAGGGTTCAACGACGACGAAATAATCGATTTAGCGAAACTCACCACAGACAAACCCTACCAGATACGATTCATTGAGTTCATGCCGGTGGGTGACTCAGCACTGGAAAACAGCCTGGGGTATCTCTCCAATGACGAGATCTTTAAATATATCGAAAGGTTCAGCCCTTTGGAACGTGCATACATGGGGTCAGGGGGGACAGATGGTCCGGCGCGCATGTACACCATGAAGGACGCACGGGGAAAAATTGGTTTCATCAGCGCCATGAGCCACGAATTCTGTAGTTCCTGCAACAGACTCCGCCTGACTGCCGACGGGCTCCTTCGGGCATGTCTTCTCTCGGACGAACCGACAGTGGATCTTAAGACACCACTGCGCTCCGGATGCAGCAATTCTGAGCTGGAGGCCCTTATAGAGGATCTTATCAGCAGGAAACCGATCGGCTATAAGACTGGTTGCCAACAGATCCAGAGAAAGAAATGCGTGACAAATATGTCTTCAATCGGCGGGTAAGGGAGATTACCTGCCAACGCAATGCGGTTTAGTGAGAATGCGGAGCAATCCTATGTCGACTGAACTACAATCTCCATTACAAAATTATATCGACAGACGCGAGAAGGACCTGATCCTGCGTCTTTTGAAACCCGTGGAGGGAGAGCGGCTGCTCGACGTGGGTTGCGGATCAGGGAGCCATCTTCGCTTCTTCAGAGGGAAAGGGTGCAGCGTAACAGGCGTCGATTCGTCACAGCACATGCTGGATCTGGCAAGAAAGAACCTGGGAGAGAGAGCTGAACTCTATCCTGGTGATTATGAAGACCTCCCCTTTTCCGATAATGAATTTGATATCGTCACCCTGATTTCCCCTGATTCGTCATGCAACCTTCAAAACGCGATAAACGAAGCCATCAGGGTATGCCGCGGCAGGATATTCATCGGAACAATAAACAGATTTTCTTCGACCTCAGCGCATGGGGATGAGAAGACCGCACCATATAGCAATGCGCACCCTTCAAGCATCCCCGAGTTGTTTCGGCTGATCAGATTGACACTTCCGGACACCACCATAGAGTGGGGCAGCGTTATCTTTTTTTCATCAAAGTGGCATCGAGCGATATCTTTCATCGAAAAAAAGATTCCAGTCATGAAGAATCCCTTCGGCTTATTTATCGGGCTTTCTTTCCCGGTCACCTACAATCGCATAACCGTTCAGGATCCCCTTGGAAATGCTTCGAAGGCAAAGGCGAAAGGCGGATATCCCGCGCCCGGCGTCGCAAGAAGGAGAACCGGCAGATGAAAGAGGCAATCCTCTATGAAAAGCTGGATAACGATTTCGTACAGTGTAATCTGTGCGCTCACAGATGCAGAATAGCCCCATCGAAAACCGGCATCTGCGGGGTTCGGGAAAATCGGAGCGGGACACTCTACACACTGGTACACGGCATATCGATCGCTGAGAGTATAGACCCGATCGAAAAAAAACCACTGTTTCATGTATATCCGGGCTCTAAATCCTACTCCATAGCCACCGTTGGGTGCAATTTCCGGTGCGAATTCTGTCAGAATTACGATATATCACAAATACTGCGAAGCGATGGGAATATTAGAGGACGCAGCTCCATGCCGGAGGAAATCATAGCACGGGTGGTGAGGACACGATCAAAAACCATCGCATATACATATACCGAACCCACGATATTCCTTGAATACGCCCTGGATACGGGAATGATGGCGCATGAAAACGGAGTCAAAAATATCTTTGTTACCAACGGCTTTATGACCGGGGAGGCACTTGACGAGATCGCCCCCGTCCTTGATGCGGCAAATGTGGATCTCAAGTCCTTTCGCAACGAATTCTATGAGAAGCAATGCGGTGGACAACTCCAGCCGGTTCTGGACAGCCTGAGAAGAATGAAGGATCTCGGGATCTGGGTAGAGGTAACAACCCTTATCATACCTACTCTGAATGACAGCAGAGAAGAACTGCGTGATATCGCCCGGTTTATTCATTCACTCGGCGCTGAAACTCCCTGGCATATCAGCCGGTTCCACCCGCAATACCGGTTGAAAAACCTCCCTCCAACTCCCCTGGAAACGATACACATGGCGTCCGAGATAGGAAAAGAGGCCGGCCTCAAATACGTATACTCCGGAAATGTCCCGGGCGATGAAGGAGAAAATACCTTCTGCTCACATTGTGGAAGGGTACTGATAAAAAGATATGGATTTTATGTGAAACATATAGATCTGATGGAATCGAGATGCCCCGCCTGTAAAACCCCGCTGGACGGAATCTATGCAAGCTACCTGGACGACCTCTAAGAGTCTGTCATGTCATCAAAGGACTCTTCGAGCAGATCTTCATAGGACTCCGCGAGCACCTCGCGCGCCCTTTCCAGATACCCTGAAGGCACCATTATTTTTACCGCGCCGAGACCATCAAGCGTAAGGGCATAGATGACGCCCACTGCCTCGTACCCGAGTTTCACTGGAATGCCCTCAGTCTCAAGCCTTCCGGCCACGATATTCGCGTTTATCATTCCCGATGAAACATGGGCAACCTCCCATTTTTCTTCTTCCACGCTACAATACCGCCTTTTCCAGTGGAGTCCCGTGCTTCTTTCGACAGTAATCCGAGACACGGTTCACCGCCTTCAGGGCATCCGAAATGTCGTCAAAGACAGGGATGCCTCTATCCAGAAACGCCTTCCTCGCCTCACGCATCACTTCCTCTACATCCATAGAGTCGATCTCCTGTTTGAGGTTTGGTAAGACCACAATGACCGGCTTACCGGTGGTATCCACAACCTCTCTTACCCCCTGTGCCAATTCATGGTGGGGTGCCACATCCCTGATGGAATCAGCTCCGATTCCCCCGGCAAGAGACTTGTAATGGTACAACAACTGTATCATGATCTGTATGTCAATCTTCTCATCACCCGCTGCTAAAAGCAATACTTCTTTCAGTATCTGCGCGGAAACGAAGGGATTCGCCACATCTATGGGATTGGTCGCGCTGGAACCAGGCCTGGGCAGCATTGAAATGATTCGGGCTTCTATCTCCTCTTGAAGCCGGGGGATTTCCAGACCAAGGGACTCGGCGACATCACACGCGTTCACGCCCAGAGCCCCCCCTCCCCCTATAACGGAAACTCCCTTGTATATCTTATGAGGAAGGAGGGAAAAAGCCAGACTGGTTTGCGCCATCTCCATGATGCCTCCCACCTGAACCGCGTTGCACTGTCGAAGTGCCGATCCCCATATCACACCGCTTCCTCCCATGGATGCGGTGTGACTCGCAACCGCCCTGCCCCCCGAATCCGACAGGCCTCCCTTATACACTATTACCGGTTTACGTTCGGCCGCGCTCCGAAGGGCGGAAAAGAAATCCCGTCCATTTTCAACTCCTTCAACATACAGGGTTATCACTCCGGTATCGGGATCATCGAGCAGATATTTCAGAAGCTCGGACTCTCGCAGGTCAGCCCCGTTCCCGAAGCTTACAACCTTGCTGAATCTCACCCCCATCCATTTACCAATGTGGGCAAAATCTATTGACATTCCCCCGCTCTGCGATAGAAAGGCCACCGGGCCGCTTTCTCTGAAAAGATCGGGACCAGGAATGAGTGTCAGTCCGCTTTCAGGGCAATAGATCCCGAAGCAGTTCGGCCCGATAACCCTGATGCCCTTTCTCGCTATCCGTTTTACCTCTTCCTCCAGGTCAGTCCCTTCCGGAGTCTCCGTCTCACTGAAACCGGCGGACAGAATCTCCGCGCCCGCAGCGCCCTTCTTTCTGCACGCCTCCAGGGCCTCCGGGACATGCCGGGCGGCGATCGAGATTACGGCAAAATCTATCTCTCCCGGAATTTCTTCCACCGTTTTATATATCTTTATACCTTCTATCTCCCCGCCTTTGGGACTCACAGGATATATTCTCCCGGCGAACCCCATCGCCACGAGCGCATTGAACATCCCCCTTCCGAAACCAAACCCCGGCTTGGATGAGACTCCCACGATAACGACGCTTTGGGGATTGAATATCCTTTCAAAATCGCAAGCTCCGGTCATATACCCCCCTTTTATTTAAGCAATCCGGCCAGTTCGCAAGTCAAGATATTGAGGACTGCGATCTTTTGTATATTGTTCTTTTCATTGGTGTCAAGAAAATAACCGTAAGGAAACTGTCTCAAGTTCAATTTCAATCCTCATTAACCTCTAAACACTATATATTGTGCCTTTATTTTCGGCAATACATTCTATAGTGTTTTTTCTTTACAAAGGCCTGCGACTTTGATAGATTTTCATCTATTTTAGGAAAGCTTTAGAATGACAAAACGGACTTCGGGGAATTAACCCCTCTTGAGAACCATGTTACCGGCAGGGGCTTTGCCGTATGAAACTGAAGAAACTGGAAATACTCGGATTTAAATCCTTCAGGGACAAGACTCCGATCGACCTCTCGTGTGACATCAACGCCATCGTGGGCCCGAACGGTTGCGGAAAAAGCAACATCGTGGACGCCATACGATGGGTCATGGGCGAACAGCGCATCACGACACTCCGCGGGAAGAAAATGGAGGATGTCATATTCAACGGAAGCGATGACGCGTCGGCGGTAGGCATGGCGGAGGTATCCATCACCCTCGAAAGCAACGGGCACAGAGTTCCCGAAAAATACGCCAGCTACAGAGAGATTACTGTCTCACGAAAGATCTTCCGCGAAGGTGAAAGTGAATATTGTATAAACAAGATGCCCTGCCGTCTCCTTGACGTAAAGGAATTTTTCATGGATGTGGGCGTCGGAGCGAGAACATACTCCATAGTAGAGCAGGAAAGAATTGCGAGTCTTGTTGAAGCAAAGCCGGAAGAGAGACGACAGTTCATCGAGGAAGCGGCTGGGATTATGAAATACAAGACAAGGAGAAACTCCGCTTCCCGCAAGATGGAGGCAACAAAGCAGAACATAACCCGCCTCAATGACATCCTGAGAGAGGTGCGTTCCCAGTTGAATGCCACGTCAAGACAGGCAAAAAAGGCCGAGAGTTACCGGACGCTTAAAAAAGATATAAAAGATTGTCAACTGGCCATCTCACTGCAGACGTACTCGGAAATGTCCTTAAAGATACAGGAACTTGAGCACTTGCGTATTCCCCTGCATGAAAAGCTTCTCGAGGCCCAGACGGAACTGAAGACACTGGAATCTGCCATAGAGGACATCCGGATGCGGCTCATCGAGAGCGAAGATGTGATAGGGACTCTTCAGGACAGATACTATGGCGTCAAGAACGAAATCAACATACGGGAACAGAAGATAGAATTTGCCAAAAAGACCATCTCTCAACTGGTCGATAAGAAAGAAAAGAACATCGAGGAGATTGAATCTCTCAGAGAACGAAGAGAAGAAACCCAGGAAGAGATCGCCCTCCTGAAAAGGCAGACAGCCGAATCGGACGAGACAATCGAGGGTATACGGGATTCCATCGCCGGTGATCGGGAAGCCACCGACATCCTGAAGGCGGTGGAAGTGGAACTGAGCGAAGAACTGGACAGAGCGAAGTCCAAGCATATCGACACGATAACGGAGAACGCCAGACTGGGTAATCTCCTTTTGTCTCTCACAAAAAATCTCGAAGATCTGAAGAGAAAGGCGGAGAGGGAATGCTCGGAAATAGATGAGAACAACACGAAACTCATCGCTTTAAAAGACAAGCTCTCCGCTGTAGAATCCGACTTGTCGTCGGACATGGAACGGATCGAGCTTCTCAAAATAAAAGAGAAAACCACGGGAGAAGATCTCACTGTCGCGCGTAATAATCTCAAGGCGGCAGAAGAGCGTATTACGGTAATCAGGGAAGATGCCGGGGCAAAGACCTCACGGCTCATCTCATTGAAACAGCTTCAGGAAAGACATGAATGGTGCGATGAAGGCACCCGGCATGTATTAGAGGCGGCTCGCGACCGCGCGCTGGAGGGAAATATTCGCGGTCTGGTTGCTGATCATATCAAAGTCCCGGAGGAATATGAGGCTGCCGTTGAGGCTGTCCTGGATGATAAGCTTCAATATGTCATCGTCGGAGATCAGAAAGACGGCATGAAGGCTATCGACTACCTGAAGAATCATTCTTCCGGAAGAGGAACTTTTGTGCCATTGAATAACAGCAAGAAACCTTCCCCCTCCCGACCGGACTGCCCCGAAGGAACCTTCAGGCTATGCGATCGTGTCCACGCCACAGACGAGGAATTCAATGGCGTTGTCCATCGCCTCCTGGAAAACATCCTGCTGGTCCCCGATCTGGGCACCGCCACGCGCCTGTGGCAAAATAACGGCTTCGCGGAAACGTACGTTACACCGAAAGGAGACATCATACGGCCCGACGGAGCGCTGACCGGCGGAAGCCAAAACGACGGGAGCTCTTCACTGGGCGACAGGAGAGAAATCGCGGAACTGGAGGAACAGATTCACGAGTTGGAGCATGTCTTTGAAGGCAAAAAAGAAGAAAAAGATGCATTGAGCGCCGTTATATCGCGTATGGAGGGCGAAGGGACACAGATGCGATCGGATATACACGGACTTGAATTGGAGATCAACGGCCGGAGAAAAGATGTGGAACGGCTGGAAGGTGAAATCAGGTGGATCGAACAGCGTATTAATGTGCTTGCCTTCAACAGGGAAAATCTTGAATCCGAGGAAACAATGACAGTGGAAAAAACAGCGGATGTCAAGAACCAGATCGCGTCTCTCAAGAGTGAAGTGGAGGCCGGTAACAGTCGTATCCTGTCCATACAGGAGAGGTGGAGGGAGGCCAGGAGCGAGCTGGAGGAGAGCGAAATAAACCTGACCGAACAGAAGATCCTCCTGACATCCATGGAAGAAAAAGCAAAATCGGGAGTCGAAACCCTTTCAAGACTGGAAGGGACCATATTTGAGATCGATACCCGAATAGGATCGATGGTCGGCGACGTGGACGACTGCGATGCAAAGACGACGGAGGCCGCGGAGAGCATAGAAGATGAAGGTGAAACCCTGAAGGTCCTGTATCAACGCCACACTGAGGCCGAAGAAGAACTTGCCAGAAAAAGAGACGAGCACGGAGCAGAAAACATCATCCACAAACAGAAAGAGCAGGAAATCCAGAAGGCTAGAAAGATATCTGAAGGTTTATCACGGCAGATGAACGAGATGGAACTGGAAATACGCGAAGCAGTTATCCAGGCTGAAGCGCTCAAAGAAGGCGCACATGAAAAACTGGACGTCGATCTGAACGCACTTCTGCCGGAATTTCAACCAATGGACAAGTCCGACGCGGACGTACTGAGAAAAAAGCTTGAGACATCTAAAAGAAGGCTGGAAGAATTCGGAGAGGTAAACCTTCTGGCCCTCAGTGAACATGATGAACTCAAGGAACGTCACGATTTTCTGGCAACCCAGATAAAGGACCTGAATTCCTCGCTGGACACCCTCCAGAAAACCATAATGAGAATCAACCAGATATCCAGAAAGAGATTCTCGGAGACCTTCGAAGCCGTGAGCGACCATTTCAGGAAGGTCTTCCCCAGACTTTTCCCGGGTGGGAGTGGAATCCTGCGTCTGACCGACGAATCAGACATGCTGGAAACGGGCGTGGATATAGACATACAGATCCCGGGAAAGAAAAAACAGAGTCTGTCTCTCCTGTCTGGAGGTGAAAAGGCCCTCGCCGCCGTGGCTCTGATATTCTCCATCCTTATGCACCGCCCATCCCCCTTCCTGATACTCGACGAGGCGGACGCTCCCCTTGATGAAGCGAACACCTCTCTCTTCAGGGAGCTGGTGAGAGATATTTCGGCAAATTCCCAGATCATATTCATAACCCACAACAAAAGATCAATGGAAGCCGCCGACAACCTTATTGGCGTAACCATGGAGAAAAACGGAATATCCACCACGGTCTCCGTCAGCATGAACTGACACTCCATAAGATCGTGATATCCCCTCCACGGAAATCTTTCCGGACATCACCTGCTTGCTATCACTGGAAAAGTCGTTTATAGTTGGCCTCAATCCCGAGAGAGATAACCGGGTACACAACGGATATCCCACTTAATGACACGATGGAGTTCCGGAAGTCGACCCAGTAAACGGACCCACATCCAGGAGCTCTTTCAAAAGGCTAAAATACACAAAAGGATATAAACGGAAACCACAAACATGAAAAACAACGACAACAGAAGTTTCTTCTCAAGACTTCAAGAGGGCCTGTCAAAGACACGAAGGGGCTTCGTCAAGAACCTGGACGAGATGATTTCCGGAGAAAAGATTATCTCCGGAGACATATTTGAAGATATCGAAGAGATCCTGATAGGGGCGGATCTCGGACCTGTCTTTGCCTCTGACCTGATTGAAGAGATGAAATACAAGGCAAAGAGAAAGGAACTTACGAGTCCGGATTCACTCAAAGCACTCATAAAAAGCAGCATGATAGCGATCCTCAAGAAGTGCGAATCGCCATTACGGATCCCCACAGGGGAGACGTATACGATTATGGTGGTCGGTGTGAACGGAACGGGAAAGACCACCACGATAGGAAAGATGGCATCCCGCTTCAAGAGGAACAAAATCCCCCTGCTGCTGGTCGCGGCCGATACCTTCAGGGCGGCTGCCATCGAACAGCTCGGGATATGGGCCGACCGAGTCGATGCCCCGATCATCAAACAGAAAATGGGGGCGGATCCCTCCGCAGTTGTCTTTGACGCGATCCACGCGGCACAATCGAGGAAGGCCGTCATGCTCATAGACACGGCGGGCAGGCTCCACACAAAGACCAATCTTATGGATGAACTCAAAAAGGTCAAACGCATCATGGGCAGAGAACTGGAGGGCGCTCCGCATGAGACACTTCTCGTCCTCGACGCTACTACCGGACAGAATGCCGTCCTGCAGGCGAAAATGTTTAACCAGGAAATCGGCATCACCGGAATAGTCCTCACGAAACTGGACGGCACAGCGAAGGGGGGAATCATCATACGAATAGCACAGGAACTGGAGATACCGATCCGATACATAGGCGTCGGCGAAGGGCTGGACGACCTGCGGCGCTTTAAGAGTGAAGAGTTTGTAGATGCCCTGTTCGAATAGCGGGGATGGTATGGAAAAAATATTCGCCATAGGTGACATCCACGGGTGCCTCTCCAAACTGGAGAACCTGATCCCGCAGATTGGAATTGACAGCGAAGAAGACGCCCTCGTATTTATCGGAGATTACATAGACAGAGGCCCCGATCCCCGTGGCGTCGTGGACTTTGTGCTTGATCTCAGGAAGAAAATACGCAGGGTTATATGCCTCAAGGGAAATCACGAACAGATGTTCCTCGATTATGTGTGCCTCAATAGGAACGAGGGCCTTTACCTGTCCAACGGCGGGACTGCCACGATCGGATCGTACGGATGTCATAAAACATCGGGAGGCAGGGAGATCATCGACGTGCCGGACAGCCATATGAGCTTCTTCCATTCACTGCTCCTCTGGTACGAAACGAACGATTATATCTTCGTCCACGCGGGGCTCAGGGACAATGTTCCGCTGAAAGAGCAGGACCCCCAGGATATGTTGTGGTTGCGCCACGAGTTTATACTCTCCTCCTATGATTTCGGTAAGACCGTCGTCTTCGGTCACACACCCATGTCACATACAAATCCCCTCTTTCGTCCCGGCAGGATCGGGATTGACACGGGCGCGGTTTATGGCGGCTTTCTTACCTGCATAGAACTCCCATCAAAAAGGATATACCAGGCATAAATATGAAGATCATCGAATGCATCCCCAATTTCAGTGAAGGAAGAGATCCCGGAATCGTCGAGGCTATTGCAGGCGCCGCCGCTCATGTCGAGGGTGTCAAGGTACTGAATTACAGTATGGACAGCGATCACAACCGGAGCGTCCTGACCTTTATCGGTTCGCCGGAGGCCGTGCTGAACGGAGCGAACACGGCCTGTGACATCGCTGCCGAGATGATAGACATGAGAGGGCATAGCGGCTGCCATCCCCGCATCGGCGCTATTGACGTCGTCCCCTTTGTCCCCCTGGAAGGCGCCCAAATGGCAGACGCGGTGAAAATAGCGCATAGCTTCGGACGCTCCTTCGCCCTCAAACACGACGTCCCCGTCTACTTCTACGGAGAGGCGGCGCTCAGTCAGGAGAGAATGAGACTGGCGGACATCCGCAGGGGACAGTATGAGACTCTCAGAGACAAAATAGATACCCCCGCGTGGAGACCCGATGCTGGCCCCTTAAGGGTCAACTCCCGTCTGGGCGCAACTGCCGTAGGCGCGAGAAAACCCCTCATCGCGTTTAATATAAACCTCAATTCAAACAACATCGAACTCGCGAAGGAAATAGCCCGGTCGATACGATACTCAAGCGGCGGGTTCAAACACGTTCAGGCGCTTGGAGTGCTGCTCGAGAGCAGAGATATCGCCCAGGTATCGATGAATCTGACAGATTACGAGACAACTTCCATAGGCACGGTCTTCGATGCCGTCAGACAAAAAGCTGCCGAGCATGGCGTTGACATTCTCGAATCCGAACTCATCGGACTCCTCCCCCGGGCCGCCCTTGAGGGAATAACGCCGGATCAGATCAAACTCATCGATTTCTGCGAGGAAAGAATTATAGAATACCACTACTGAGCAGGCAATACCGGACGGAAATATTCTCGTAATATCGTTGACTCTCTTTTTAAATAATGTTAGAAATCGCACCTTCAGAAACATCTGCCCCCGTAGCTCAGTAGGATAGAGCAACGGATTCCTAATCCGTGTGCCGTGTGTTCGAATCACACCGGGGGCACCAGTAATAATAAGGGATTGAGAGCACAACTATCAATCCCTTTTTCTTTGATTTGGCATCTTCTCCCCATCCTCTCCCCGCTTTGTATGATTTATACACTTTCGGATTATTAAAATAGGTTTGGGCCGGTATTCCGGGGACACGTATTCCGGGGACAGCATACTTAATTCCGGTTTTC
>CAZOHQ010000005.1:18753-19194 GCA_964579455.1 uncultured Syntrophaceae bacterium
CGTGTGCCGTGTGTTCGAATCACACCGGGGGTACCAGTAATAACAGGGGGTTAGCCAGATTTGGTTAACCCTTCTTTTTTGTCTTGCTACCCCATAGCTACCCTTTTTGTTATTTGGTCATTCAAATGGTCAAGTCGTTTTTGCGACTTCATTCCGGGATTGATCTTTCAAATCTTCGGGAAAGCGAGCCTCAAGGCCTGATTTCATACCTGCAAGCAGCTGCCATTCTAATTCCACTATGCTCAGGGCCGGGCAGATAAAAAGATCATATCTGAATAGCCACGATAAGTTCAAACAACTTCTTTCTCCTGTAGCCGGAGAAATCAAACAAAAGAAAGAACGGTTCCGTCCCGCGTGCTTGTTCCGCTTCATTTTAACGACCCACGCCGATTCTTATGTCACGATGTTCTCCGTATCAAGCCGGAGGAAGGTCATGCCATT
>CAZOHQ010000006.1:0-7225 GCA_964579455.1 uncultured Syntrophaceae bacterium
TCTGACCGATCATTTCAGGAAAGAGCCTCTCCGATTTGACCCTTCCCAGTATATCTGTGACCTCTCGCAGCACCTGCCCGTAATGCTCGATATCGTCACCGGTCTTCTGTCTCTTTTCCGCAGCAGTATCCCGGAATGACGGCCACTTTTCCGTCTCTTTCACAAATTGCTCTACCGGCCTGAGCATGAGACGGATCACCAGAAACGCGAAGAGAAACGTGATAACGGCTATTCCGGCGCCGTTTAACAGGCGGTATGAACCGCTCGAGTTCGAGGCGATAATGAATGAGAGGATCGACATCCCGGAAAAGATAGCGGGGACGATGATGGAGAGGCTTATTCTATATCGTAAACCGGTTCTGCGAGTCTTGTCTGTCTGGGGCATTTTTTTATCAGGTTACTACTTGACCATCTTTGTGAGATCCCACATGGGGAGGAATATGGCCAGGGCGAAAAAACCGACCACCGCCGCGAGAGAGACGATCAGGAACGGACCGATAGCATCGGACAGCCGCTTGACGGCATATTTCACCTCATCGTCGTAATGCGTTGAAACCACCTGAAGCATCTCTTCAAGCTGCCCGGATTCTTCACCCACCGCGATCATATCCACCACCATGGGGGTAAAGTATTTTGCCGATCTCAGGGGGGCCGATATCCCTCTCCCCCTCTCTATCTTCTCTTTCAATCTGGAAAATTCCCTGCTTATGGCGGCGTTGCCGATGGTTCCGGAGAGGATATCAAGGGCGCTCAGGACGGTAACGCCGCTCGCCTGCAGGATGGAAAAGATGCTCGCGAAACGGGACATGGCCGCCTTGATAAAAAGGGGTCCTATCAGGGGAATCCGCAGGATGAAGGCGTCTTTCACATACCGTCCCGACCGGGTCTTGAACCAGTACCGCAAAACGATAAACGCGACAAGAACACCGCCCAGCAGCAGGAGCCAGTAATCGTGCAGAAACCGGTACAGATACAGACAGATTGCCGTAGGCAGCGGAAGATCCAGGCCGGCTTTGGTAAAGATATTCACGAACTTGGGGATAACAAAGGTGAGGAGCACAAAAAATGCCCCGCCAAGGGCGATCACGACGAGGATGGGATATTGCAGGGCCGCCTTGATATCCGATCGCACACCGTGTTCATGATCCAGTATATAGACCAGGCGATCGAGAACGGATGGGAGGGTACCGCTGGACTCTCCCGCCCTGATCATGCTGATATACAGAGGAGAGAAAATGTCGGGATGTTTCCCGAAGACTTCATGCATTGAAGTCCCCTCCCTGATATCTACGGCCATGGAGGCAACGGCATTTTTGAGTTTCGGATTCTCGGTCTGATGCTCCAGCACCTCCAGCACCTTCAGTATCGGAAGCCCGGCAACGAGCATGGTCTTGAACTGTTTGGTAAAGAGTATCAGTTCTTCCGTTTTGACGGGCGTCAGCGCCCTCTGTATCCCGCCCCAGAGACCGCCGGACGCGGTCCGTTCCTCCGTCACAGCGGAAGGAATAAGGCCCTGCTCACTCAACAGGCTCTGTACCGTCTCGACCGAATTGGCCTCGAGTACGCCTGAAACGGCGGCGCCGCTCTGATTGATGGCCCTGTAAGAAAAGGTTGGCATGTATGATATCCTTGCCTATACCAGCATAACGGTTGATGCCGCTTCTTCAAGTGTTGTTATGCCCCGGACCACCTTGTCCGCGGCGTCATCTTTGAGGACTCGGAGTTTCCCCGCCTTTTTCGCTTCCCGTGTAATTTCCTGTGCCGTCTTTTCCTTGAGAATCATATCCTGAACCACATCATCAATCAGCAGGACTTCAAAGATACCGGTACGCCCCTTATACCCGGTATACATGCACTGGGGACATCCTCTGCCCCGCTGAAAATCGGCACCTTCGACCTTATCGAGGCCCCATGCCTTCAATGCGTTCATCGGAGGCGTATACGGCTCTTTGCAGTACGGGCATACTGTTCTCATAAGCCGCTGAGCGAATGAAACCAGGAGGACGGAAGCGATAAGAAACGGTTCTACCCCCATCTCCGTGAGCCGTGTGACGGCACCCGCCGCGTCATTCGTGTGAAGGGTACTCAAGACCCTGTGGCCCGTGAGGGCGGCCTGTACGGCGAGACCGGCCGTCTCGCCATCTCTGATCTCACCCACCAGCATGACATCGGGGTCCTGGCGGAGTATTGATCTGAGCCCGCTCGCGAAGGTCATACCCGCCTTGCGGTTAAGCTGGACCTGGCGTATATGATCCACCCGGTACTCGACAGGATCTTCCAGTGTAATGATATTGATATCGGGTTTATTGAGTTCCCGCAGGATCGCGTACAGGCTCGTACTCTTGCCGCTGCCCGTCGGACCTGTACTGAGTATCATGCCATAGGGTTTGACGATGGCCGCCTCTATTTTTTCCCTGTCATCATGAGACATTCCGAGCTGTTTAAGGGTATAGACACCGGAACTCATATCAAGGAGGCGCATCACCATATTCTCCCCATAGATGGTAGGAAGCACGGATGCCCTGATATTAATCTCCTTGTTGTCCATTTTAACCGTAAACCGGCCGTCCTGAGGAACTCTCGATACGGCTATATCCATGCTGGACAGGATCTTTACCCGCGATATGATTGGCAGCATAAGGGATTTTGGAGGCGATGGAACTTCACGGAGTTTTCCGTCAATACGAAATCGCAACTGGGCCTTATCCGCCTCGGGACTGATATGTACATCACTCGCTCCCTCGCGAACAGCCTGCGCGATTATGGAATTCACAATACGGATAACGGGGGCCTCCTCGGCCATACCCTGGAGAGAGCTGACACGGACATCCTCTTCAGCCGACAATTGTTCTTCTTCGGCATCCGCGCCATCTTCTATCCCTTTCAGTATCTGCTGCAATCCTCCCGCCTGAGTTCCGTACGTCAGGGTAATCAGCTGATTTATTTCCTTCTCTGCGCAGATAACCGGCGCGACTTCCATGTTGGTCAGCATCTCGGTGTAATCGATGGCGCCGATATCCATTGGATCGGCCATGGCCACAGTGAGGAGATTCAGCTTTCTTCTGATGGGAGATATCTGATATTTCTGAGCCATATCAAAGGGAATGAGGTGGGCCAGAGACTGATCTATCGGATAATTTGCGGGAATATACCGTTCGATGTTCAGCTGCTGGCTGATCTGGCTTATAATCTGCTCTTCCCTGAGCCACCCCTCCTGGACCAGATACTGCCCGAGTTTGAGGCCTGTCTTTCTCTGGCCGGCCAGCGCCTGTTTCAACTGCTCTTCAGTCAACAGGCCGGCACCTATGAGCATTTCACCTAATTTCTTTCGTATTTCTTCCAACGTACAACCCTTTCCTCTTGTAAGAAACAGGTATCAGCGGGACGCCACGGTGGAAAAGAAAACCGTATCTTCGTCCCACCTTGTAATGATCCTGGCACCTGAAGAGATCAATCGGGGCAATTCGGTAATGGTACTTTGCGCGGACTGCTCATCGGTGAAACCCTTTTCCAGGATGGCGGTAAAGGTCAGGCCCTCTCGATCGTTCCAGCAGGGAAATATCTGAATCGGGGGCAACTGTTCCGGATATTTTCTGCACAACTCGTAAATATCTTCAAGACTGTCTTTCTGCGCCACCTGCACCCAGCAGATCCATTCCGGCGCGGGGTAAAACCCGGAGGGAATCGCGGGAAGATTAATCACCTCTCCCGGGACAACCCTGTTCAAGTCATGTATATGCGGGTTGGCCTCCATTATCAAGGCAAGCCGCTCCGGATCACACACACCATATACCCTTCTCACTATTCCCGATACCGTTTCATTCTTCCGTATGCCCAGCCGCCCCAGCAACTCCGGACAACTCTCCTCGGACACAGGCTCTTGTTCGATGGAAGACGTGACCGGTGTTACCTCAACGGGTGCTTTTACGGGAAGGACAGCCAGGCCTGCGGATTGGATTGCTATCGGTTCTTCCCCTTCTTTCAACAGCTCCTTTTGAACGGGCTCGGCCATCAACACCGCCTCAGCCGAAGGAGACTCGTTCACCGAAACAAATAAATAATCATACTTAAATCCGAAGACGATCAAAGCTGCCAGACACGCGAGGGTGGCGGCAAATACGACTCTTCCGGTCCTTCCGGATTTTTCTTCACCGCGCGCGCAGAAACGGGCCAGCGCCCAATCGACTCGTGTACGGTTTTGAATAATCAGCGCGAGAATAATCTGATGACACAGCCTGACGATCTTTCTCGGATATCCTCTCGTGTAACGGTATATCGCCCACAGAGCCGGGTATGTAAAGTAAACCTCTTTCTTCCCTCCACTGGCGATATCCAGCCGAAACCGTATCATCGCCCTCGTATCGGCAAAGTTCATGGGTGAAAAATCGTAGGAGAGGTTGATACGATCCGCGAAACCGGGATGCCCTTCAAGCACCTGATAAAATTCCTTCTGGGCAAAAATGACGATCTGCAGAAGTTTGTGGTCATTCGTCTCATAATTGAGAAATTCTCTCAACATTTCCAGACAAAAATCCGGAATCTTCTGTCCCTCGTCTATGATCAGCACAAGGATCTTTTTCTCGCCCACCCCTTGATTATAGAGGTGGTTCTTGATCTCCTCTTTGACCTGCCATTCCGTCAGTCCCGGCTTGCTGTCATCGATACCCAGCAGGGCGCTTACCGCGTGGAGAAACTCCATCGGTTTGCTGAAATACGGGTCTATCATGAGGTATGTCTCAATGTTCTCATCGTCGGCAAACTTGCGTATCATCTGCCTGCACAGCGTGGTCTTTCCCGTTCCCACATCTCCGATGACGACGTTCAGTCCACGCCGCAGACGCACGGCAAGCTCCAGCTTCTGGAGACATTCAACATGCTGGACAGACTGGTAAAAAAACTCCGGTTCAGGAGAATTTGAAAAAGGTTCTTTTACAAGATTTAATATCCTGAAATAGTCCATATCTAATAACTATAGGTGACTTTCTGTTCCGCGCCGGAACATCCCGGAACATTGGGATAGTCTTCGTCACTCAAGGTATCGGCCGGGGTGAAGACAAACTCCACTTCCTGTTCGTCCTCTGTCGGATCGAGGGTAACGTATAACCGGTAGGGATAATTTGTATAGGGATTCCCCGGATCTCTGAAGGTCCCCTCATGTTGATAGCAATGGGGATACGCCACATCAATTATTTCGGTATCACCGTTATATGTTACCGTAAAGGTCGAACCCACGATAGGGGGATTTCCATTCTGATCTTCTATATAAACGGTATAGTATACCGTATTGCCATAGAGGATCTGATCGATGGTCATCGAACAGTCACCGGTGAACAGTATGGGCATCCGTGCCATGATGGTGTTGTCGGTGCCGTCTACCTTCTCAGCCCATACGGGGAGCCCCGTATCCAGCCCGCTCTCTGCCCGGTAAAGCGCTATACCCTCACCTCCGACAAAGATCCCCTCGGGATCAGATGGGCTATCCACAGCCGCGGCATAGAGGGCTCCTCCGGAAAGACCGGTATTGGCCTCGCGCCACTTCCCTGCTGCCACGGATCCGCCGACATTCAAGGCGTGGGAATACACAGTTCCCGTCGCGCTGTCGGCTGGGCCGTCATAGGAAAGAGCGTATAACATCCCATTCACGGAATCAGCCAGGAGATCCTTTATCGAGGCGCTCACTCCTGCCATCATGCCATCCGGATACTGTGTCCAGTCTGTCCCGCTGTTCGTGCTCACCCAGACGCCCGCATTCAGTGTCCCGGCATAGATCACATCGTTTGCGCCGCCCGTGGATGAAGAGTGCAGGGAAAGGGATGTTATATAATCACCCGTAAAGTTTGAGGTTTCAGTCCATGTCCTGCTTCCATCGGTACTCTTGAAGACACCCACATTCGTGGCCGCGTAGAGGATGGCGGAGCTTCCATGCGTGTTCGGAACCTTCGCTATATCCCACACGGTCCAGCCATGGCCGATATCGCTCGCCGTAACGCTGAAGGTGAACGTGTCGCCATAAGCGAAGGGGGTTGATCCCTCATAGATGATGAAACTCACCTCATTGCCGTCCGATGTATAGACAGTGTTATTCTGTGCGGGGAAGTACTGAATCCCGGATTCACTTCCGCTGACTGCCCAGCCGGTGTCCGGCCCAATCGTCGTGAAGGTAAAGGTGTCTCCCGCTTCGAACGCGGCGCTCCCGGAATAGATCATAAACGACACCTCGTCATTATCCGAGTGGTACTGTCGGTTGATCTTGGCGGTGCTTCCCTGCACCCCTGAGACCGAGCCTATCACTCTCCAGAAGGTGGATGTGGTGAAGGTGATGACATCATCCTGAACAAAACCCGGGGTTATGATAAATCTGATGACATCCGATTCATAAAGCTCGCCCTCCGTAGCATTCGGCTGGGCTCCGGAAACGGAACCGACCACGGTGAACAGGGCATCGTCTGTCTCTGGTTCATCGTCGGGATCATCGTCAATACACCGGATGGTCCATGTCTCCGCCACCAGGTGTGTGATCACGATCCCCTCGACCGTCCCGTCCCCCGTACCATAAGACGGCGCGCCGACAAATCCATTGCACGTCAACGTCCAGTCCTCTGAAACCGTGGTATCGGACGTCTCAACGGGAGACATGGAGCCGTTTCCCACTGCGTCTTCATCCAGCACGGGAACAGTGGCGCTCGAGTCGGTCAGAAAACAGATTGCCGTCCATGTCTCGGTCTGCGAGGAATACGAAAGCACAGGATCTGACATCGTCCCATTTCCGACATTCGCCCCTCCCGGCACGGTCGTGGTGGCGGTCCCGCAGGAGGGCTGGAAGTTCTCACCGTTCACGGAATATAAGATACCCAGCCCCTCCGTTCCCGTCCATACGTAGTCACTTCCCCCGTCATCGCACAGTACGGTCAGAACGGCCGCGTTTGTGTTGAAGACACCGTACCATTCTTCTACATTGTTACTGTTCCAGTTCATTCCGCCATCCAGAGAGCGGTATAAATTCCCCGCCCCCAGATACCCTGTCCCCACATAAACCGTGTTGTGGTTGTCGGGATCGACGCATATCGCGCTGTGACCTTTAATATAAGGGTCAATCCAGTTCTGCCCCTGTTTCGGATTGTCGGTTGAACGGCTGATGTTCTCCCAGGTCTCTCCGCTGTCGGAGGTCTTGTAGACACCCCCGCCATTGGTCCCCGCGTAGGCGATATGATTGTCAGGATATGGC
>CAZOHQ010000006.1:7235-17172 GCA_964579455.1 uncultured Syntrophaceae bacterium
GTTACCGCGAGGGATGTCACGCGTGTGGTCGGTCCCCCCTGCGTCTCGGCCGTTACCGAAACAAATCCCTGCATCGGCGTCGGGCCGGATGTGGATTTAAGCGTACTGGCGGCAGTGCCGCCCTCATCCGTCGTGGCAACAGCGGGAGAAATCATCCCTCCCGTGCCATATGTCCTGAAGGAGACAGAGGTATTGGCCTGTATGGGATTGCCATAGATATCGCCCACCCAGGCAGTGATAACGTCTTCAAGGCCTACTCTGCTCAGCCCTGATATATTGAGATAATTGGCGGACAGGCTGAACTCTTCAGCGACCACTTCTTCATTATCAAAGAGTGTAAATGATACATAAATATGGTTCTTTCTTCCTTCAGCCTTAACCGTAACCTTCGCGGTTCCTTCTTCTTCGGAGGCCGAGAGGGTAGCGGTGGTGGTGTTCCCGCCACTTTCGGTATACACCGTGTACTCTGAGCTTCCGGTCTCGGCAAATGTGCCAAGGTCTGTGGAGAAGGTAACCGAGATGGTCCCCGACTCGGAGACGGCAGCGCCTTCGCTGTCCAAGAGAGCGGCCGTGATAATGGACGTGCTGAAGCCGTTGGCGGGCATGCTGGTCGGACTGGCACTGAGGGATATCGTTCTCACTGATGATGAACTTTTATCATCCCCGGCACTACTGCATGAAATAACAAATATCAGTGCGCACACAAAAAGCGCGCCCGCTAAACCATTTTGGAGATATCTCATTTTCATCCCGCAGCTCCTTATGCCACATTAACCGTAACTACTTCGGTATCATTCGGTGTTCCTGTGATCAGGGCACATTTAATTGGATACGTTCTCAGGTTTTACGCTCGAAGTCTCAGACTTCAGGATATGGGGCGTGATAAAGATCAGCACCTCTTCCATTGCCTCCGCCTTACTTTCACCTTTAAACAGATAACCCAGAACCGGAACATCCTTTAACCAGGGGATACCACTATCGCCTCCGGAAGTCCTCTTCTTGCTGAGTCCTGATATAACGATCGTCTCCCCGTCCATGACTATCAGTGTCGTATCGGTCTGTTTTTTGATGATATACGGATTTCCCTGGACGTTACGCGTAGAATCGACCTCATCTTTTTTGACAAGTATCTTCATCTTCATGTTTTCACCGTCAACTACATGAGGCGTAATCTCCAGACGGAGAACCGCGTCTTCCCATTTGACTTCCTGCTCACCTTCCTCATACGAGACATAGGGGATTCTTTCGCCGTTCTCGGTGAATGCCATCTGATTGTCCAGCGTGGTTATAGAGGGACTGGACAGGATGTTCAGCTTGCCATCCGATTGCAGGGCGGTTAACTGAACCTCAAGGAGGTTTCCCCCGAGCTTCCCAAACATCAGCCCAAGCGACGCCAATCCGCCTGCACTGGATATTGCATCGGAACTAACCGGAAAGTTGACGCCCATACCCTGCCCGCTGATACCGGCAGAACCGTACGCGGGCGTATAACCGCCGCTTTGCGGATCTACCCCCGTGGTGCCTCCGCTCCCTCCCGGCGTAATATAGAAATTACTGGATTTGCTACCAATACTCACCGAACTGCCGTACATGCCACCCCACTGGATCCCAAGGTCCCGGGCTGTTTCCTTGCTTGTCTCAACAATATTCGCCTCGATCCGGATCTGCGGAGTCGGTTTGTCGATTGTGCTGATCATCGGAACGATCCTCTTCAGGTCGCTTCTGACCGCCTGTATGATTAACGAATTTGTATGATCATCTACCGTCACCGAACCGTAAGGCTCACCCTTCTCGTTCTTGGTCAGGAAACCTGTGAGATTTTCCTTGAGCTTAGCAGGGTCCGCGTAGTCGATGGGGATAATCATCGTCAGCAGAGGAGATAACCTGTTTCGTATGATCTGCTGTTCCCTCTTCTCTCTCTGAATCTTTTCCAGCGCGAGATCGTTCTGCAGATCCGCAACCGTCAATATCCTGATAATATTACCCTCCCACAGGTATGTAAGCATCTTGGAGCGCATAATGCTGAGGAATGCCTCATTCCACGGAACCTGCCTGAATTCAGCATTGATCTTACCCTGTATCTCCGATTTGATTAATATGTTCTGTTTGGCCGCCTTTGCCAGTGTGCGTAGAACAACGCTTACCTCCGTGTCACGCATGATAAGGGTTACCTTCACGGTCGGAAGGGGTCTTTCCTGCATCTTCTTGCCCCCTGTCGCGCCCGGTTCATCCGGTATTTCCAGTGAGCGTTCCCTGGCAATCGGCGACTTGCCTGTGGATTTTTCCGCTTCGAGACTCCATTTCTCAAAAAATGGATCTTTTTGTATCTCTTTCGTGCCGGCACAACCGAAGACCAGTAGACCGGATATAATTATCAGAAACAGACGAGCCAATGTATCTCTCTTTATTACCTTCAAGGCTATATCCTCCAGTAAAGGTTATTCCTCTTCTAAGAACGGAACGGTAATATCCGTCTTGTTAATTTTTTCTTCGATGACAACCGCGGAGGGCTTTATACGCTTGACAACATATCCCCCCAGTTCCAGTTCATCTCCGATTTCATAACTCTCACTGTTTATAACGGCTATCTTCCTCTTGCCGATCTCCAGATAACCGGTATATACCAGACTCAAGTCTGAGGCTTTTATCACAAGCGTACGGACTTCATAAAAGGGGTCACTCTTCCAATTGGCCTCGGCCGTGGAAACAAGATGGGCGTAGACCGGGTAGGAGCCGCTGCCTTTTATAGCCTCCGAGGCATCCGCTATGAGATTGTCCATACCCACCACATCCTCGCGGGCCACATCATCTGTCGGTTTCGACGACGAGGCAATGAAGATGTCATACACACCATACAGAACAGCGGCCAGCATGATAACCACTATCACTATCTCCCTTGTCGATACCTTAACCCTTTTCATGATTTCCTTATAATCTCAAACAGTTGTAAAATATTTGATCACTAGTTTTTTTACATGAGCGACATCAAAGCTGAAGGGAAAGAACGGGTTGAGCATTCTTCATCTTCAACCTTTCACTTCTCATCTTTCACCTCTCTTAAACGATTACCAGCCACACCTTGAGATAAAATTCTTTGTACCCGGTTTCCTGCGTTATCGCTATTTCTTCTACCCGATCCAGGTACGGAGCTCCTCCCAATTCAATCAGGAATTTCCTGAAATCGTGGAATTGTCCCTTCAGTCGAATACCGACCATGATATCATCGGATTTTTCAGTCATGGTCGCCACATCCGGACTGACGGATAGAACCTCCATGCCGTACTTGTCCGTCATCTCTTTCAACAGTGACGAGACAGCATCGATCTCTTCTCTGGAGAGTCCCTTCTTCTCAGGCAGAGGCAACCCTTCAGGGATCTTAACTTCTCTTATCTTCATTACCTTTTCATAGAGAGGCAAGAGAACCTTCTGTTTCTCTATGCTGACTAGAGTCTGCGCGGTCTTTACGTCGACAGCTTCCAGCGATCTCTGATACGGGTAAATGGCAACGAAGTAGAAGATTATCAGGATAACAACACATATCAAAAGATATAGTATGCTGCGACCGGGAATCTTGCCAATCTGTTTCTGTGTATTTTTCATCTCATATCCTGATCAAAATCAATATTCAGGCTAAAATGAAGCGCCTCATTTGAGTGAGAGGGCTTTGTATCACTTTTATCAATCGTAACCTTTTTAAAGATCGGGGAGTTTTGAAGCTCAAGCACATATTTCGCCAACACGGACTCAGAGGAGGCGGAAGCGCCCGTAACAACACCTGTTATATTCACGCCTCTCACTGGTTGCTTGCCTTCTTCTCCGGCATCCGTACCCATATTTGTCTTCAGGGTTGAGAGGTATACGCCTGTCGGGGTCAGTTTCGACAACTCCCCTATCACCGCAACACCGAGGTATCTCTTCTTGAAATTTTTTAATGCGGTTTGATTATCTCTGATCCGAGAGATCATCTCACGGGTGTCATGTTCAACATTCTGAGCACTGCTTCCCAATTGCTGCTGGAGTGCCGCCAGCCTGATCTCCTTTTTGTCGACGACATTGCCCATCCAGAAAAACACTCCGAAGGCAATGATCATAACGCCGGCGAACACCAAGACTATCAACTGATTAACACGTCTGATATTCTTGAATTTCTCCTTGTCGCTATAGGGAAATATAAGGTTCGGGGTACGAGACAAACTCGACAACGCCAGGCTCAGGGCAGATGTAAAGGAAATTCTCTGCGAAATGGAGGTATTTGAGGTAATGATACCGGAAAATGGACTCTCCGGGGCCAGGGGATCAAGCACCCCGCTCTCTTTCTTGAGTTGATCACAGAGATAGTCAACCACAGGCATACACATACTCATATCGGAGAAGACATATATGAAATCTACATCTTCATTGCCCAGGATTATGGTGTGGTGCTCAAAGGTTCTTTCCACCTGCCGTATAAGCCGCTCCAGAGCGGGACTGATCATTCCAAATATATCATCCCTGTTGAGGCCAAAGCGCTCAGCTTTTCCGTCCGACGATTGAGAATCGGAATCAAGACCAAATATCAGATCTCTCGCGTCTTCCATGCTTATCGGACCTGATGTCCGCTCAGACGCGGTATACTCCTCCATGAGAGATTCAGCCATACTGTTGATTCCCGCCCGTATGCCACGCGTCATCACCAGATTTCCACCGGAAAAGATGTCTATGCTCGACGAGTTGTCTCCAATGTAAAGCGTAGCCACCGTCTGACCGGGGAAAGGCATCCAGTCGGTCCTGAACAGGTTTTGCAGGGCGAAGGGTGCAACTGTCAGACCGGTCAAGGGGAATCCGATGCCACTGAAGAGATTTTCCATCTCCTCCACTTCACGTTTCGAAGCGGTACATACCAGCACCGACAGTTTGGCGATGCCGGATTCGATCACCTCACCCTGGACTTCAAAATCAAGGATCGTGTCTTTTTCGTCAAAGCTGATATTCTTCTTTGCGGTCCAGTAGACGGCATTTTCAAGCTGCTTCTTTCCCACTTTTGGTATGCGGATACTCTGAACCCCTACCTTTTCCGACTGGATCAGACCCCATAAGTTGAAATTCTTTCTGGAACCGCAGAACTGGGCAAGTGCTGATCTCAAGAAGCCGGCAAATTCGAGGGTGTCCCTTGACATCCCCGCTTTGATGGGAACCTTCCGGTAATCAAGTAGTCTCCACTGGCCGCTGGAAGGTCGTTTCACCTTGACCAGCTTCAGTTCATCGTGACCGATATCCACCCCGACAGACACGGATTTCTTTGCGAAAAATCCCGATACGTTTTCTCTTCCTGCATTTTTAGGTGGATTTTTGGATGGAAAAGGAGCCAGAGCGTCAGGAACATCGCCCGGTTGCTCACCGTTCTTGATCAGGTCAAGCAGTTTTTCGGTAGAAGAAATATCTTTTGGAGAAGACAAGGTCTCAACGCCTCCATCTTGCTATCTAAAAAAACCCAAGAGCGCACAATTCGATGCTTCAAGCCACGAGGCAGGTCACCAGAACATGACCAACTGCTTATCTTTATTTTATAGACTTCTTCTTATGACGATAATTATCGAGAAGCTTTTTGGCATCCCCCATGTAATCCTGGGGAAAATACTTCACGGTACGCAAACCGTATTGAATCTCGGGGGGATCCGGGATGATGCCATTGCTGATATAATTCCGTATCGTTTTGGTGGAGACAGCGAAAGTCTTTGCCGCATCAGCAATCGTGTAGTATGTCTTCCCTTCTATTACAATCATACCGTCCATCCTCTATATACAACCCCCCACCGCCCATCAGAATAAACAGCTTAGCAAATGTCAATCAGCACGTTGGGTTTCTACCTACCGTACCTTCCGCACCTTTGTCAAGTATTTTTTGTATTTTTTTTGTATTTTCATCGGGCATCATACATATTCGCATTACTGCTGTAATTTCAAGATGATATAAGTAACAACAGATATGCCAGTGGCTCACATTTCATCATTGTGTGTAAAAACTGTTATAAACTATTGACACAACAACTGCTCCTATAATAGGGATGTGCATATTAAGGGCAAATATCTGAAACAGTGGGCATGAGTGACTTCAACCCCTGCCCATACAGTAAAAATACTGATTGGCGTTTGATACCTGAGAGTAGTCCCAGGAAATAAATCATACAGGAGGGAAAAATGGAAATCAGGAAGGTGTGTGTTTTGGGTGCGGGCCTTATGGGCAGCGGCATCGCTCAGGTCTGTGCGCAGGCGGGTTATGATGTCTCCATGAGGGACATAGAACAGCGGTTTATTGACGGTGGTATGGACACTATAAGAAAAAACCTCGCCCGGGGCGTATCAAAGGGGAAGATGGAACCGAAAGAGATGGATGCCATTATCGGAAGGCTTACGCCCACCCTGGATATGAAAGAAGCGGCGAGCGACGCCGACATAGTGGTCGAAGTGATCATAGAGGTAATGGATGTAAAAAAGAAGGTGTACGCCGAGCTTGAAGAGATAGTGCCGGACCACTGCCTCTTTTTCACCAATACATCCGGTCTCAGTATCACTGAGATGGCATCAATTACAAAAAGGCCGGACAAATTCATAGGCACTCATTTCTTCAATCCAGTGCCGGTTATGCGTCTTCTGGAAATCATAAACGGTTATGAAACATCCGAAGAAACCCTGGAAATCGCGAAAGGATGGGGGAAAAAGATCGGCAAGGAGGTCATTATCGTAAAGGAAGCGCCCGCCTTTGCTGTAAACAGAGTCCTGTGCACCATGCTGAACGAGGCGTTCTATACGCTGGGCGAAGGAATCGCAAGCGCGGAAGACATAGACAAAGGAATGGTATTGGGATGCAATCACCCGATCGGACCCCTGGCGCTCTCCGATCTTGTTGGTCTGGACACACTTCTACACGTAGTAGAAGGACTCCACAAAGAACTGGGTGACAAATACAGACCCGCTCCCCTGTTAAAACAGCTGGTACGGGCACAGCGATACGGCAGGAAATCAGGAAAAGGCGTGTATGACTACAGATGAAAGCAGGAATACATTTTTAAGTTGTCATAATTATTGACAAGAATCCACCAAAACAATATATGAAAGTTTCATACTAAAGTGGTATTTACAAAATAAACGCATACCACGATAATAGTAGGGAGTTTGACATATCTTCCATACGCGTAGGGGTGTGCGACAAAAACAAGGAGGGAAGCATGGACTTTGAACTACCCGAAGAAATGAAGATGTTGCAGGATATGGCCTACAGGTTCGCCCAGACGGAAATCGCGCCCATCTCGGAGGAATGCGACAGGGAAGAAAAGTATACACCAGAGCTGAGGAAGAAAGGCGCAGAGAACGGCCTTGTCTGTGCGTGGATACCGGAAGAATATGGCGGGGCAGGTGTTGGAATATTTGGTAACGCCCTGGTAACGGAACAGCTCTCGCGGATCGACATGGGGGTCGGCCTCAACATAGCGGCGGCAGGATTTGGATGCGAAGCGGTTTATTTCTTCGGCACGGAAGAACAGAAGAAAAAATACCTGCCCCCTGTGTGCAGCGGCGAGCAGGTGAGCGCGGGCGCTTTTACGGAACCGAATGCCGGAACAGACGTGGCCGGATATGGAACGAGAGCGGTGAAAGACGGTAATGACTATATAATCAACGGGAACAAGATGTTCATTACCAATGGAACCGTCTGCGACTGGATGGTATGCCAGTGCATCACCAATCCCGATGAAAAGACACATCGCAGATTCAGCCAGATACTGGTATCCGCTGACACCCCCGGGATCACACGGACCAAGATCCACGGCAAGATGGGGATCAGGGCCAGTGATACCGCTGAGATCGCTCTCGAAGATGTACGGGTACCTCAGGAAAATCTGATCGGTGAAGAAGGAAAAGGGTTTTATCAATTGATGCATTTCTTTGATATAACACGGATCATGGTAGCCGCACAGGCGCTCGGAATTTCTCAGGGCTGTCTTGATGAAGCCGTCAAGTATTCCAAGGAAAGAACCGCTTTCGGCAAACCACTCGGCGCCTTTCAGATTACCATGCAGAAGTTGACAGAAATGGCGATCAGAACAGAAGCGCTGAGAAATCTCGTTTATAAGGCCGCTTGTTCAGTAGACGCGGGTCATCCCGATTTTCACCTCGGAGCAATGGCCAAATACTACGGTGGCCAAACCGCCGTATTCTGCGCCAATGCCGCTGTTGAAATCCACGGGGGGTACGGCTACATAGAAGAATACAAGGTACAGAAGTGGTACAGAGACGCCAAGATACTTGAACTGTACGAAGGCACAAAAGAGGCTGAAATAATGACGATAGGAAGAGTTCTTCAATCCCGGTAATGAGAAGGAGGTGGCTCCTCCCCAACATCGGGGAAGAGCCACCTCCCAATATACTGAAAATCAATATACATACTCCAGAAAGGTAAAAGTTATGGCCCTTACAAAAGCGGAACTCGTCAGAAACCTGCATACCAGTACGGGATTCTCGAAAGAAAAGAGTGTAAAGATAGTGGAAAGCACGTTCGAACTTATGAAGAAGGAACTGGAGGAAGGAAGGGACGTCCTTATATCCGGATTCGGCAAGTGGTCTGTCAAGCCGAAAAATCCGCGCAGAGGCCGAAATCCCCAGACAGGAAAAGAGTTGACGCTGGACGCACGCAGAGTGGTCACCTTTAGATGCTCAAGAAAATTGAAAGAAAGTATGGATTCCTGATGTTTAAGCTTACCCGCATGCGTGTACAACGTCACAGCAGACATGTGTGGACATGCGTTTGTAAGGCAGGTATCCCAAACATCCGATGAAAATAACTAGTTACATACTCATCCATATTGAAGCTCCCCGCAACAAGTTGCGGGGAATCTCCGACTGTTAAGGAAAATTTTATTTTTATTCGCTCGCTAACCCCGCCGCAAGCAGTGGGGAATGCGCTCGCTGTTCAGTTCATGGTGTTTTTATGGATAGTACAAATTCTATGTGTAAACGTGGCAAAAGCATTGATCGGTGTTCCTCTGTAAATGGAACTTATCAGACAATGGATACTGATTACTTTCCATTTCATACATGTGTGTTTCTTTTAAATGTTGAGTAAATTATAGGGTTGTATTATGTCGCATTGATAGGTGCCGCATAAACAACACTGCAGATATATCACCCATAACATACCGAAGGACAGAGCGGGAGTGGTTAGGTGAGTCATTCCGACAAAAAAGACAGTCGGCTCCATATCTTCTTTGACGCTGAGACCGTAAAGAGAGACAGCCCAGAGAGTACCACGGAAATGAGCGTCGCCCCCCCCGTCGAAGCATCCCGGGACGAACTGGAAAGAAAATTCCTGCTACCGCCGCGGCTGTTCAAGCATCAGGATCTTACGAAGCCCCCTAAATCTTCTCCCAGGATAAGCAAGAGGAAACTTACCAACAGAATAAACCACCTTAATTTCACCAATGGGTACCTGTGGGTCCACCTGAAAGATCCCCGGTATGAAGAAGATATCTTTGTACGCGCCTATCCGGAACCATGCATGGGAGAAACAATAGCCTGTCAATGGTCAAAAGAAGGCATAACAAGTTTTGAATATCACCGTTTCCTGAACCTGGTAATTGATGACGGCATGTCGGCAACAGTCATACCGGCCAAGCTTTTGAATATCAACAGGGATCGGTTTATCATTCAGATGCCTGACACAGGCTACGTCCTTGGGAAACGACAGGCCAGACGATACACCTGTCACGAAGTTACCGCCGAGCTCACCCAGAGCGGGTTTATGGCCCGGGGCGACCTGCTGGATTTCAGTCCCTTTTCTTTCCGTATCAAGGTTACACCGGACTCTAACGGGTCTTTTCACTGGCTGAATCCGGATGAACCGCTTACCCTTACCCTATACCGAAATCAAAGAATCATCTTCTCCGTCCCCTGCCAATTCATTCAT
>CAZOHQ010000006.1:17182-18329 GCA_964579455.1 uncultured Syntrophaceae bacterium
CTTGCCCGATGATCGCGTTGATCAGCGTGCTCTTGCCAGCTCCTGTCGGCCCGATGAAGCAGACCCTCAAGTTTCCTATATGTCCCGAATCCGAGAACACAGGGGATACCGGGATCAAAGAGTCATCTTCTCCGGCCCCTGCCAATTCATTCATCAGACAAGCAACACTTCTGTGAAAAAGATCGTGCTCTCCCCTCTGGTGATTCACCTCAACCGCTTTCAAGGCAGAAATTTACGCAGCCCACGGATGCGACTGGCGCCGTCATCCAACATAAGTTTCGAACATCCCCTTTCCAGGAAGATGGTACAGCGCGACATACACGATATCTCCGTCACCGGATTCTCGGTACACGAAAGGGAAAATGAATCTGTTCTACTGCCGGGCATGATCATCCCCGAACTCAACATCAGCTACTCCGGCGCAATGACAATACCCTGCACCGCACAGGTTCTGTATCGTAGAAAGGAAAAAAAAGGCCTGTTCCGCTGCGGTCTGGTAATCCTGGACATGGATGTCATTACTTACGGGAAGTTGAGCAACATACTGGGCAACATGGTAGATCCGAACGTCCATGTCGGTGGTGAAATCGCTATGGATGCCCTGTGGGAGTTTTTCTTCGATACCGGTTTCATTTACTCCAAGAAGTACAATCTTATTGAGCCCCACAGGAATGATTTCAAGGAAACATACCGCAAGCTCTATCAGGACACACCGGAAATTGCCTCTCACATGACCTATCAGAAAAACGGTCAGGTATACGGCCACGTTTCCATGATAAAGGCTTATGAACGCTCCTGGATGGTTCATCATCTTGCCGCAAGGCCGGTGCCGGGAACCAACAAACATACGGGAGTCCCCCTGTTAAGACAGATAATACATTACTTTGAAGGATTCTACCGTCTGCCGGCCTTTAAAATGGACCATTGGATCTGCTATTACCGCCCCCAGACCAAATTCATGGACCTGTTCTTTGGAGAGTTTGCCCGGCATTTCAGGAACCCGAAGGGCTGTTCACTGGATCTCTTCGCATACAAGAACCATCCGACGGTGTCACCACAGAGACCACTCCCCGACGGGTGGCTGTTGAAGGAATTCTCAACATCCGATCTGTACGAACTCGAACGCTTCTACCGGAACAACTCCAAC
>CAZOHQ010000007.1:0-18047 GCA_964579455.1 uncultured Syntrophaceae bacterium
AAAATATTGGGGTGAGTGACCGGATTTGAACCGGCGACCTCCTGGGCCACAACCAGGCACTCTAACCAACTGAGCTACACCCACCACGGATCTATATGGTACGCCAGCAGGGATTCGAACCCGGGACCTACGGATTAGAAGTCCGTTGCTCTATCCAGCTGAGCTACTGGCGCATTGTTCAGAAAAGAAAGGTTCTTTTAGTCACTTTGCTTATATTTGTCAAGACAAAACGCTAACCATTTAGTTATCTGACATACCCCGCCACTCCATCGTATTTGTATCCCATTTTCTCGTGATTTTCACCCTTCGTGTCCGTTGTGTAAAAATATGCCCCCGTTTCAGGATTGAACCATCTGTACAGGTCTCTTGTCTGGGGCAGTTTCAGGGTTGCTATATTTCCTATTGTACCGTCAAAGACATATCCTTTAAGAGAATGTTTTTCATCTGAACGACTATAGGAATAGAAATGGGTTCCCCTTGACGGATTATGCCACTGGAAAAATTCCGTTGTTCCCAACGTATCTCTACGAAAGAGACTGAATGCCAGTTCACCTTTCTGGTATCTTTCAAGGGGAAAATCTCCCTGAGCAATCTCCGGAGAAAGCAGGGTTTCTGTTCCTTTTATATACCTATATATATTGATCATATCTGGCATGTTATTGCTTATCACATCAAGTGATACTTCAACTCTCTCTACTCCCTCATCGGAGTAAAAAAGTATATTCTCGCTGTAAGAGCCGGGAGGTAGATCCTCAGAGCTGGCCATCACAGTAATATAATCCACTTCGTTCGTTGTAGTCCCTCTTTCAGGAGATATCTTCATCCATCCCTTACTGCCATCAATAAGGTCCGATGAGTAAACTCTCACGCCCTCGACTGCAACGGTTCCTCCTCTTACCGCAAGAACAAGCACATGCGGTTCTCCGTCCTCCAGGGTTTCCACCACCGGAAACTCGATCCTTTCTCTCTTCTCAGACACACAGTCTATCTCACCTACCATCTGACTATCAACGAACACATCAAGTGTTCCGCCATATATATCTTTCCACAGGAATAGAACGATGCCGCTCCCAGAAAATGAATATCTCAAAAGGTCTTTTTCTCCCGTGCTATAGGGATAACCCCTCTCTTCAGACCACTTACCGGAGATCTCGAGCGCATTACTCAGGTGTCCCGGTACACTGTAGCTGTCCTTTTCTGAAACGGCCTCATTTTCGAATGAAACGTACCTGCCCTTTTCAAAAGCCAGTCCCCTGAAATTCTTTCTCTTTCCCTGCAGTATCGCCTCCCATTTCAGGACATCTTTTCCCACATTTTTCAATTCAATTCTTTTCATCAATTTCCTGCCGGCTTCAACGCTGCCGAAATCTATCCCGAGTGGTCTTACATCCATGGAGGGTCGGGAACCCTTTTCCGCCACCTCGAATTTCAGGAATATTGTCCTCTCTCCCCCATTAGAAAGCAGCTTTAACTCTTCCCTGTAACTTCCCGGAGACAATAGTTTTTCATAGGACACTGAATCCTGGCCTGTTTCGAATCTCACCCGAACGGGAAAGAGTCCGTTAACAGAAACTCCCTCATCCGTCATAGACTCAATGAAGATACGAAGGTAACGCGCGGACATCCCGGCTGTACCGGAAAGTGTATCGTCATAGGGAGATATCCAATCCCCCATCCGGTACACCAGCCATATCAGATCTCCTCCTCCAACATTTTTCAGGGAAACCAAACTCTTTGAGGTCTCGCCGGGACCTATTGTGCCAAACTCCACTTCGCGGGGAGACACCATCAGTACAGGGTCGGCAACATCCTCTTCAACATCAACAATCGCGATATTGCTGATCAGCCCCCTCCTCACCTTGCTGATCTCCGCACGACCGCCCCTCTGAGCCACAAAGACAGGTTTCCTGCGCAGGAAGTATCCAACAGATGGATCTGAAACGATCCATCGACCATCCGCATCCGAATTTTCCGAAAGATCGGTCCTGCTCCCGTCAGACCATATGCCGGTCGCCCTGAAGGTCATTCTGTGATTAGCAAGCACTTTTAAAGAAACAGGAACAATGGATATGGAGGTGAGGGAAAGAATGTTTACAGGAATAATTATTTCTTCTTCTCCTCCGTTTGATCTTACCAGGATGGAACCTTCGTATCTTCCTTCCGGGAGCCCTGTGACATCTACAGTGATCTTGAGATTCTTCCTGCCCGTACCGCGCTGACTGCTTCTGTATCCTGATTCCCGTGTGTCCGGCTCATTCTCTTCCACATCAGTGAATTCGAGATACCCTTCATCCGCTATTTGCTTGCTCACATCACCTGAAGCGGTCCCTTTATCCACTATCAACCAGGGCGTCCTGCTTATGACTTCCCACTCCAATTCCCCTGTGCCGGCATTTCGCAGGGTCAGGGAAATATCTTCGATCGAGTCTTTCTCCATATGATCCATCCTGATCTTCGGCAGAGAAACCTTTAAAAGAGGCCCATCAAGGGCATCTATATGAATTGTCGCGACAGGGCTTGTAACCCTGCCCTCCTTCGCGAACACACGGACATCTCCCTTGTGTTTCCCGATAAAGAGCCCCTTATCGAGAAAATATCCTATTCGTTTATTTTCCGATATCCATTGTATCTTTCTTGTAATATCTCTTTCGGAACCATCCGAATATATACCGACAGCGCTCATGCGAATCTTTCTTTCGACCTGAGTGCTGGTGATTGACTCCAGCCTGATTTCCTCCAGTTCCGGTCTGTATGTGTCATTATTATCCCGGAGAACGGTAACGGAAACCGGAACCATTCTGGTCCCGCAGGATGATGTTATGATAATTCCGGCCTTATGGCGTCCCAGGGGAAGATCACGCGTGTCCGCCGTGACCGACACGACCTGAGTGCTGTTCTCCACAACTCCGGAATATGTATCGAGCGACAGCCAGGGGTCTATCCACTTAACCATCCATTGTATCTTCCCCTGCCCCGCGTTGGTTATCTCAATCGACGCAACACCGGTTTCCGCATCTCTGAGAATACCGAAATCTATCCCGTCGGGTCTTACAGAAAGGATCGGTTCCTCTTCAACAAGCGGGTTGTCCTGTGCGAACAGGGCGGGCAATCCTCCAAAGATCAGAATTGCTACAAAGGCTGCGATAATTATAATTTTTGATTTAAACACAATCACATCTCTTTTCAGCTTCATTATTGACAATTTCGTAAAAAAAACTGTTATCCCGACGTGTCGGCATTATAGCAGAAAATAACTTGTAACGTGACTATTTGGTGGCTTCAAGTATCAAACTCCAACGGTATGTGCAAGGGTATGCGTAAGTCATCATTCACTTGACTGGCTATGAAATTATTATAACTACAGAGCGATGTCAAGCGGATGAAATATCAAAAAAGCTTGACACCTCTCAAAGATACCATATATAGTGCCCACCTTGATAATCATATATAACCATTGCAACTTTACTTTTTTATCGACAAGACAATGACTCATAATGATCTAAAATACTGGCTTGCTTTGAAGTTAGTGGAGAATGTCGGGAATATCGGCTTTAACACCCTTGTAAAGACGCTTGGTTCTCCACGGGCTGTCTTCGATGCTCCGATAGCATCTTTGCAAAAAATAGACCGCATCACACTAAAAACAGCCCGTAACATAAAGAGCTTTGACAACTGGGCAACTATCGATAAGGAATTGGACTTGGCCGGCAGATTGAATGTATCAATAATTACATCCGATTCTCCGCTTTACCCCAGGCTGCTTTTAAATATATACGATTTTCCACCCATCTTGTACGTCAGAGGAACACTGTCCGATCAGGACATCAATGTTGCAGTGGTTGGTTCCCGGAGAGCAAGTACGTATGGCAGGTTTACGACGGAAAGGCTATGCCGCGAACTCGCCATGAAAGGAGTAACCGTCGTGAGTGGTATGGCACGGGGAATTGATTCCGCCGCCCATGCCGGGGCGATAGCGGGAAAAGGAAGAACAATCGCTGTACTGGGATCCGGCATCGATGTGATCTATCCTCCTGAAAACAGGAAACTCTTTGAAAAAATAGCGGAGAATGGTGCCGTTATCACTGAATTCCCCTTTTCCACTCAGCCTCTAGCCTCCAACTTTCCCACCAGAAACAGGATAATAAGCGGCCTTTCGCTTGGAGTCGTCGTGGTTGAAGCCAATGAGAAGAGCGGTTCCCTGATAACCGCACGGGTCGCCCTGGAACAGGGAAGAGATGTCTTCGCCGTGCCGGGAAGTATCGATTCTCCGGGAACAAAAGGAACCCACAGGCTTATAAGGGAAGGCGCAATACTTGTTGAAAATACATATGATATATTAGAGGAAATAGCACCTCAGGTGAACTTTAGCAGCACAACTGCCGAGCCATCAGCCGAAAACCCCATACAGGACCACGCGATGAAATCAGAAGCGCTACAAGCTGACGAAAAAGCCATCCTTACGTTAATAGACAAGAAACCTGTCCATATAGACACTCTGGCCGCTGATTCCGGTATTAAAGTACATGATGTCCTGAGTATTCTCACATCACTTGAACTCGGGGGATATATAGAGCAGCTCCCAGGCAAGAAATTCATTATAAAGGAGTAATTATGCCCGGCTCACTTCTTATCGTCGAATCACCAGCCAAGGTACGGACTATCAAAAAATATCTTGGCCCTGAATTCGAGGTGAAGGCCTCCGTAGGACATGTAAAAGACCTTCCCAAAAGCAAACTGGGTATCGATCTAGAAAATAATTTTGAACCAACCTACGAAGTTATCCGTGAAAAGAAGAAAATCATCTCTGAACTGAAGAAAGCCGCGAAGAACGCGGATAACATCTTTCTTGCTCCTGACCCTGACAGAGAAGGAGAAGCCATAGCATGGCACGTGGCAAGTGAAATAGGCGGTGGGAAAAAAATCTACAGGGTACTCTTCAACGATCTCACAAAAAAGACCGTTATCGCGGCGATTAATAATCCTCTGGAGCTCAACTTCAACAAATACGAGGCCCAACAGACCAGACGAATTCTTGACAGACTGGTGGGATATCAGATCAGTCCCATACTCTGGAAAAAGGTACAACGGGGACTGAGCGCGGGCCGGGTACAGTCGGTCGCGGTAAGGATCATATGCGACCGGGAGGCCGAGATCCAGGCGTTTGTGTCGGAGGAATACTGGAACATTACCGCCCTGCTGGAGGGAAACAATCCACCTCCCTTTGAAGCACGGCTGATCAAAATAGACTCCAAAAAGTCGAACCTGTCCAATGAAGCGCAGACACAAGAGATTCTCGAAGATCTGAAAGATGCCTCCTTTATTGTCAAGAAGGTGGAGAAAAAGGAGGTAAAACGTAATCCGGCTCCTCCGTTCACGACGAGTAAACTTCAGCAGGAGGCGTCAAGAAAACTTCGCTTTACGGCTAAAAAAACGATGAGTGTGGCCCAGAGACTATATGAGGGAATCGCACTGGGAGAAGAAGGTTCCATTGGTCTTATCACTTACATGAGAACAGACTCTGTAAGGACAGCTTCGGATGCCCTTGAAGAAGTAAGAGAGTACATAACAAGGAGTTATGGGAAAGAATTCATTCCCGAAAAGGCCCGGGTTTTTAAATCTTCGAAATCTTCACAGGACGCACATGAGGCGATACGGCCGACAGCAACAGGCTATGCTCCACAAGACATCAAACAGTATCTAAAGAATGACGAATTCCGTCTGTATCAACTGATATGGAATCGGTTCATATCGAGCCAGATGAATCCCGCCATATTCGATCAGACAAGCATCAACATTCATGCTGGTCGCTGTCTTTTCCACGCGCAGGGTTCTATAATGAAATTCCCTGGTTTCAGTATTGTCTACACGGAATCCACCGATAAAGAGAATAACGGAAACGATGACCCTGCAGGGAAAATCCTCCCGGAGGTCTCCGAAGGGGACGAGCTTAGACTGATCTCCCTTGAGCCGCAACAGAGCTTTACACAGCCGCCGGCACGGTTCTCCGAAGCGACGCTGGTAAAAGAGTTGGAAGAAAAGGGAATCGGCAGGCCCAGCACCTACGCCGCTATCATTAGCACCATACAGAACAGAAACTACGCAATACTTGAAATAGGGAGGTTTCACCCCACAGAACTCGGGACCACGGTCAATGAGCTTCTTGTGGAGAACTTTCCCAATATCATGGATGTCCAGTTTACCGCTTCAATGGAAGACAAACTGGATATGATCGAAGACGGAAAGCTCACCAGGTATAAGACATTAGAAGATTTCTATACTCCCTTTGAATCGGAACTGGAAAAAGCCGGCGAAGAAATGAGAAACGTTAAGAGAGAGGAAATCCCCACCGAGCTTACCTGCGAAAAATGTGGAAGCCCTATGGTAATAAAGTGGGGGAAAAATGGAAAATTTCTGGCCTGCACTAACTATCCCGAATGCAAGAATACCGGCAACATCGCGCAGGATGAAAACGGCGCAATCAGTAAAAAGGAAGCAGAAGCAACCGATATTACCTGTGACGCATGCGGGAAAAATATGATTATCAAAGAAGGTAAATTCGGAAGGTTTCTGGGATGCTCCGGATACCCGGAATGTAAAACCACAAAGCCACTCGACACGGGTGTAAAGTGCCCGCAAGATGGATGCGACGGTAATCTCTGTGAGAGACGTTCAAAAAGAGGCAAGATATTTTTCGGGTGTTCAAGTTATCCGAACTGCACCTATGCCCTGTGGGACAGACCGATACCGGAAAAGTGTCCCCAATGCGATCACCCATTCCTGGTCGAAAAGTATTTCCGTGGAAAAGGCATGACAATAATGTGCCCAAATAAGGAATGCGGCTACAAAAAACAGGGCGCTGAAGAGTAAAGCCAGAAGGGTGTGAAGTGAATCAAAACCTACTATCAGATACTCTAAACCCTCAAATGGGGACACACCCGAAACCAATCATAATCATCGGTGGCGGTCTTGCGGGTTGTGAAGCCGCGTGGCAGATCTCAAAGAGGGGCATTGACGCCCTCCTGTACGAGATGAAACCCGTACTCTTCTCTCAGGCACATAGTTCTCCGCTCCTTGCGGAACTCGTATGCAGCAATTCTTTCCGTTCTAATGCGGTAGAAAACGCGGTGGGTCTTCTCAAGGAAGAGATGCGTACGATGGGATCGTTGGTAATGGACGCCGCCGATGCCACAGCTGTTCCGGCAGGCAAGGCCCTGGCCGTGGACAGAACCCTTTTTTCACAGTATATTGAAGACAAACTGGCATCCACCGGTCTCCGGATCATCAGGGAAGAGATCACCAGAATTCCTAAAGACTCTATTGTCATCATAGCCACCGGACCTCTCACATCCGAATCTCTGGCACAAAGCATATCTTCTGTTACAGGAAACGAATATCTCTATTTCTACGACGCGATCTCACCCATTGTGGAGGCGCAATCCATCGACTACGACAAGGTCTTCAGGGCATCGAGATATGACAGCATCGGTGATGGAGAGGGAGATTATCTGAACTGCCCAATGACAAGGGATGAATATGAACGATTCTGGACTGAATTATCGGGCGGCAGTGAAGTACCTCTCAGGGATTTCGAAGACAAGCGCTGCTTTGAGGGATGCCTTCCTGTTGAGGTTATGGCACGGAGAGGGGTAAAGACGCTACTCTTCGGTCCGATGAAGCCGGTTGGGCTTATAGATCCGAAAACAGGGAAGCGGCCCTATGCCGTAGTCCAGCTCAGACATGAAAACAACGAGGGAACTCTCTACAACCTGGTAGGATTCCAGACAAAACTGACATGGCCTGAGCAGAAACGCATCCTCAGAATGATACCGGGGCTGGAAAAGGCAGATTTCGCACGATATGGCAGCATACACCGCAACACCTTCATAAATTCCCCCGTACTGCTTAATAAATCGTTGCGGCTTCGTTCAGATAACAATATCTTTATTGCGGGACAGATATCGGGCGTCGAGGGATATGTGGAATCGGCAGCCATGGGGCTTCTGGCGGGCATACATGTCTGTTCTTACATGACAGGCAATAGCATTGAGCCTCCGCCGGAAACAACCGCTCTTGGTTCACTACTACGTCACATTACAAACGCCGACTACAAAACCTTTCAGCCGATGAATATTAACTTTGGCCTCTTTCCATCTCTTAAAGAAAGAGTACCGAAAAAAATGAGGGGACAATACCATGCTGAAAGGTCACTAGCGGACCTGAAGCTATGGAAGGATGAACTTATTGTCTCTTGATTATTGTCATAAACACATGCACAAATAAAAGGATGTGTTACCCTTTTTATCTTTATGCTACTTTTTCCCTGATCTTTCTGATATCAGCTGGTTTTTTATCAGATTCTTGATCCTGTTTTTTAGTAATATTTTTAGTGTCATATGTGGGATAGGACATGGGGTCGCCCCAGAAATCATCTTCTTTTGCGGACAGGATATCAATTATCTTATCGTCTCTCCACTTGATAATATCTTGAAAGTTTTTCCCCTTCATTTCATTTTTCACACCAACGGTTAGTTTATCCCTAACCGTTTCGGTTATGTAATCCCGTGTTTCAAGTTCTTTCCAAATATCCTTGAAAGTGGTATTGCCGATACCGTCTATAAAATGATCATACCCACCCTGCTCACCTCCACCGAGGTGATAGATCATATGAGTTCCCATTAACGCCCATCTGATCCCGGGACCCGCGCAAAGCGCCTTATCGACATCTTCCACAGTCGCGACACCCCGGTCTACAAGATCAATAGCTTCCCGCCACAGGGCGGCTGCCAATCTGTTGCCAATAAATCCAGCAACCTCTTTTTTGACTATTACGGGAACCTTTCCAAGCCTTTCCATTAACCTGAACGTTATATCGGTGGTCTCTTTCGATGTCTCCTGTCCGGGAACTATCTCAATCAGCGGAATTAAATGCGGGGGATTCCACGGATGTGTGACAATACATTTATCTTTCTGTGTTACAACCTGTTGAATCACTGTCATGCTGAGACCAGAAGTACTGCTTGCAAGGATGGCATGATCGGGGGCATATTTACCCATCTCCGTGAAAATAGTTTTCTTGATGTCATAGTCTTCACCGGTACATTCCTCAACAAAATCGGCGTCTCTCACCGCTTCGGCTAAGTCTTCTACCATGGTTATTCTAGCAAGTGCCTGTTGCTTATCACTCTCTGAAATAATGTTCTTCTCTACAAAAAAATCGAGGTTTGACTGAACACTTTTCATACCCCTTTCTCGCGTTTCCGCCTTTCGTGAATATGCCTTCACATCGTACCCTTTTACCGCAAACAACGTGACCCAGGCAGCACCTATGACCCCCGTTCCAATAACCGCAACTCTCTGTATCTCATCCATAGCTTTCATTACCTCTATTCAAATCGATTCAATAGAAATTTGCCGACAGTTGTTCAAAAAGTAAGCTTTTTGTCATCAAGATCGAAGGGGAGAAACTTTGTGAGATGTAATATGCGTTGCGATATATCGCTCAGCACGAGATGACAAAAGGACAAAAAGGATGTCCGTAACATTTAAGATGCTTACCTTTTATAATTAACACATTGACAATATCTTCTTGAAATCAGGCGGCAACCCTGCAAGCGTTGCTGCCTGCCGTATTTTTATTGCTCTCTTTACAGATCGAGCCGTTCCTTCCAAGCAAGCTTGTTGTGTCGTAAGCAGGATAACACATGGGATCTTCCCACAATGCCTCTTCCTTCAACATATCTTCAACATTTCCCTTTTTGTTTATCGTACTTTTCATGATTCAGACTCCTTTTAACCGTATTATACCTACTTTTTCCGTTGCAGTTAATCTAATGCAAAGCGATTGAACAGGCAATCGGTGAGTGTCTGTTTATTGTATAAGATAATTAAAAATATCCGGCAGGATAAAGGTGCGTTACTTTATAAGACGTAATATCTCTTTTGTATCAGTGTTTGTCCTAGTCTATAAGTTTGTTCTTTACTACGTAAAGGGTGACCTCGGCATTGTTTTTCATGTTCATCTTTTCGAGAATGTGCGTTCTATACGTACTGATGGTCTTTACGCTGAGAACAAGTTCTTCCGCGACTTCTTTAACCGTTTTTCCTGAACCCAACATCAACATAACCTGATATTCACGATCTGTGAGCAAATCATGGGGAGGCCTTGTGGCGTCTTTATCGAGGTAATAGGTCAGTTCTTCAGCGAGAGATTCACTTACGTACCTGCCGCCCTTGACAATTTTGTTAATTGCGGAAATCAGCTCATTTGGTGCGCTTGCCTTTGTCAAATATCCCGATGCCCCTGCCCTGAAGGCCCTCACTGCATACTGTTCCTCCGGATAGATGCTCAGGATGAGAACAGGAAACTTCGGGTATTCACTTTTCAATTCTTTCAGTATCTCCAGACCATTCCTTCCGGGCATCGATATATCGAGCAGCAAAAGGTCGTATTCCTTTTTTCTCACGAGATTCAGGACCTCCTGACCATTGTTCGCCTCATCCGCTACCGTCATGTCATTCGTTTCCGAAATTATCTGTTTGAGACCCGCACGAACGATTGGATGATCATCGGCAATCAGTATCTGTATCTTTTTCATCTCATGTCTCCGTTTTCTCGTATGGAATATGAACCTTTACGGTGGTGCCCTTGCCTGTTTGTCCTGATATCATAACGGTTCCTCCCCAGGAATAGGCGCGTTCTCGCATTCCTATTAAACCGAATGAATTTATTTTACTCAGCTCTTCTTCACTTATTCCTTTCCCGTTGTCACGGACAACCAGAGCAACATTCTTTTTCGTTTTCTTCAGATTTATACGTACTTTTGTCGCTTCCGCATGCCGTATTATATTGGTCAGAGTTTCCTGTAAGATACGAAACATAGTCGTGGAGAGATCCGCGTCGATAGAAATTTCTTCCGGTTCGATGGTCAAACTGCATGGTATCCCCGATCGTTTTTGAAACTCTCCGGCCTGCCACCGTATAGCGGCGGCAAGACCGAGGTGATCGAGCATTCCCGGCCTGAGATCCATATATATGCGCTTGAGCGTGTTCATCGTCATATCAACCAGTTTTATCGATGACTCCGCTCTTTCAATAAGGGCAACCTGATCCCGTGGTATCTTCTTCCCAAGCATAACAAGGTCCATATTCAGGGCTGTGAGGAGTTGCCCCAATTCGTCATGTAGTTCTCTCGCTATACGGGCACTCTCTTTCTCACGGACCGATTGAAGGTGAATGGAAAGACTTCGCAGTTGCTCCCGTGAATGCTCCAATTCGTTTTTAGCCTTTTCCCGTTCCGTAATATCTTCATAGGTAATAACAATGTTTTTTTCCTTAAGACTCTCTCCTATTCTCGATGCGCTCACCATACATTCAATGTCGGTGCCATCTTTTCGTCTGCAGGGAAATCCAGTCCCTACTGTCTTTTGCCGTTGTAATCTCGAATAGAGGCCGGCCATCTTTTCGTAATCTTCTTCCGTTCGGTAGAGAATCCGTGTACTTTTGCCGATCAGTTCCGTCTCTTTCCAGCCAAAAACGGTCTGAACACCATGATTTACAAATACGATGCGCCTGTCTTTCAGACCAATTACCGCATGCGGAATTGCTGCAAGAATAGATGCTTCGACGGTTTCAAGTTCTCTTTGTTTTTCCCGTGACTTTACCCTTTCGGTCACTTCCATCGTATTACCGAGAACTGCAGGCCTGCCCTCGTATGTGGTGCGCCTCACGATCTCTTCTATCCAATGAATCCTGCCGTCATTTCCAAGGGATCGAAACTCATAGGACGATAGACGCTCCCCCTTCAGCATCTTTTTGGCGTTCTCTATAACCATTGTGCGATCGTGTGGGTGCACAAATTTTATTGGTTTCTGACCGACAATATCCTCTCTTGAATAGCCTAAGAATTTTGAGGCGTAGTGATTGATAAAACGAAATTTTCCATCCTGAATGATATAGATACCCGCACGCACACGGCTTTCCAAGGTGCCATACATACTCTCTTCTATATGCAGATCCCTTTCCGCCTTCTCAAATTCGCCTATTCTTCGGCGTACTTCGTTAAGCTCCCTGATTAACTGTTCTTTTGCTTTGTCTTTGTCTTTCATGATATCTGATTTAATATTTTGTTTTGCTCCTCTTTTACCAATACATTTTTCATCATTACGAATGGAGAGTTTTGATTGCGCAGGTGTATGCAAAGAATAACCTGACATGGCAGAGGGCATTAAGATTTGTAAATCATATCAACAATTGTCAATCTACTTGTTCCGCAAAAAGATGATTCGAAGTCCTTCCAATGTAAGCATCTCATCCACAAAATCAATGGTACTGGTTTCCGGAGCAATGACTTCCGCCAGTCCACCAGTTGCAATAACGGTGGCCTCCGTCTTTATTTCCTTCTTTATCCGATTCACAATCCCGTCCACAAGACCTGCATAACCGAACATGATACCCGCCTGCATGCTGCTTACCGTATCCTTGGCAACAACAGACTTCGGTCTGCTCAGTTCAACCGGAGGCAGCTTGGAGGCCTTCTCAAAGAGCGCATGACTTGCTATAACGACACCCGGCGCTATGCATCCGCCCATATATTCACCCTTTTTTGTAATATAATCAAAGGTAGTCGCCGTGCCGAAATCCACGATGATGAGATCTCCCGGGTATTTTTCATGGGCGGCAACGGCGTTGACAACCCTGTCAGCTCCTACCTCTTTCGGATTGTCGTAGTATATCGGCATACCCGTACGTATGCCCGGACCCACAATGAGCGGGGTAAGGTGGAAATACTTCTTACAGAGGGGTTCCAATATATTCAGCATGGAAGGAACCACACATGATATAATAATGCTGTTGATAGGTCTAGAGCCGACCTTGCTCGTCTTGTAGAGATTCAGTATCAGCATCCCATATTCGTCAATGGTGTGATCAGCGACCGTACGGACTCTCCAATGGTTTAAGAGTTCATCTCTTTCATAGAGGCCGACTACCGTATTTGAGTTTCCCACATCGATAACCAGAAGCATAACAGATCACCTGTTTTATGTTATTCTCACATCTCCGGACAGTATCTGTCTTGTCCTGTTTTTTTCATCGCTGAGCAGAAGCACGCCTTTATTATCGATTCCCCGGCATATCCCCTTCTGCACAACACCTCTGTCTGTCACTTCAATAGTTTTCCCGATTATATCCGAACATTCCATCCATCGGTCTCTTACGGGAAGAAATCCCTTATCAATAAATATCCTGTACCATTTCTCGAGCAATCCGTACAGATGAGCGGTAAGCTCAAGGCGTGAAACGCTTTCTAAAGTCTGCTCCTTCAGCGATGTTGATATACCGAGAAGCTCCTCCTGAAAATCATCTGCTTCCATGTTTACATTAATGCCGATTCCCACAACAACAAAATCAATATTTCGGCCTTTGATTTTCATTTCTGTCAAGATACCGGAAATTTTTCTGCCTCCTGCGAGTATATCGTTGGGCCACTTCAGAGCAACAGGACAGTAACCTGAAAGCAACTCAGCTACCGCGACTCCGGCGACAAGAGTCAGAACCTGAGCATAAGCCGGTTGTATATCCGGCCTTAATATGACGGATGTGTACAGGTTCCTGCCTGGGGGTGAATGCCACACCCTGTCTCTGAACCTCCCCCTTCCCGCTGTCTGGCAGTCGGCTATCACCACTTCACCTTCGCCAGCCCCATTAACGGCAAGTGAAACCGCACTTTTATTCGTCGAATCGATCTCGTCAAAAAAGTGAATCCTGTTTCCTATAAGGCCACCAGAAACGAGTTTCTCCAGATTGGTTTTATGAAATTTCCGGTCCATAGTTGCGGGTTACTGTCCCTCACTCCTTATTCTTGAACACCAGTGATATATCGGCGGCGGGAGCGGAATGGGTAAGAGCTCCAACGGATATAAAATCCACCCCAGTCTCCGCAATCTCCTTTACATTCAATAGTGAGACATTCCCCGAGGCCTCGACCAGCGTTCTCCCATTGATGATAGAAACCGCTTTTTTCATCTCCACTGTTCCCATGTTATCCAGCATGATGATATCGGCTCCCGAAGCGAGGGCCTCTTCAACTTCCTGAAGGTTTTTCACCTCCACTTCAATCTTTACCGTGGGTGGAACATTTCCTGTCACTTTTCTTACCGCACCCAAGATACTTCCTACAGCGGTTATGTGATTATCCTTGATCATCACACCGTCATAGAGGCCGAATCTGTGATTACATCCCCCCCCGGTTTTTACCGCATATTTTTCAAGATTCCTCAGGCTTGGCGTCGTCTTTCTCGTATCCAGTATCCTGACCCCCGTGCCCTTCACTTCCTCAACATATCTGTGTGTCATCGTGGCAATTCCGCACATCCTCTGAAAGAAATTTAGCGCCACGCGTTCGGCAAGGAGGATACTCTTTAGACTGCCCGATATACAGGCGAGGATATCCTTCCGGACCGCCTGTTGGCCGTCATGGAAATACGCTTCAACAGCCAACGACGGATCCAGAGCATAAAATACCTCTCTGAACACACCGATACCCGCAACGGTAATATCTCCCTTCGATACCGCATGCGCAACACCGGTTTCATCGCCGGTAAGGATAGCTGATGTGGTAAGATCGCCGGAGCCCATGTCTTCATCAAGAGCTGTCCGGATAAGTTCTCTCAATCTGATATCTGAAATCATGATAACCTTCAGACCATATCACGAAGTCTGCCCAGTGCGTCTTCCAGCACTCCGCTTTTTTCCTTCAGGTCCCTGAATTTATTTTTCCCTTTTTCTACTATATCCGTGGACGCCTTTTCAAGAAAATCCCGATTACCCAGTTTTCTGGAGATCAAATCGAGGTCTTTATCAAGCTTTTTTATTTCCTTTTCAAGTCGTGCCTTTTCAACCGCGACATCCACTACACCCTCCAGAAAGACATATACCTTGACGGAACCCACTACCCCTGTTGCTGATCCTTTCGGTTCTGTGGCCTTACCCTCTATCGCCAGCTCTTCCAGCTTCGCGATGTCCTGTATATAATCCCTGCCGGATTCCATAATAGACAACATAGTATCATCGGGAACAGAAATGAGTACCTTCAGTTTCTTTGAAGGGCTGATATTCATCACACCCCGTATATTCCTGATACTGTTTATAATCTCTTTCACAATATCCATACGACTGCGGGCATCTTCATCCTTCAATGAATCATCCTCTTCGGGAAATTTACTCACCACTATATATCCATCATCTTTCGACAACTTCTGCCATATCTCCTCGGTGACAAAGGGCATAAAAGGATGAAGGAGCTGGAGGGCTGTCTTCAATACGGTGAGCAATGTCTGCTGTGCTGCACGTTTTCCCTGTCGCGATTGTTTGTCATACAGGGCGGGTTTTATCAGTTCAAGGTACCAGTCACAGAACTCGTGCCAGATAAATTGATATATCCTCCCCGCGGCCTCATTAAACCGATACTCGTCCAAGGCCCTCGTGACATCCGCCACGGTGCTGTTAAGACTGTCTTTGATCCACCTGTCAGCGATGGAATATTCTTCCTTTTCCAGTGCGGTTGCTCCTGAATAATCTTCAAGATTCATCATTGAAAACCGGGCCGCGTTCCATATCTTGTTTACAAAATGCCGATATCCCTTAATGCGTTCCTCAGACATCTTCACATCTCTGCCCTGCGCGGTAAAGGCGGCCAGCGTAAACCGAAGGGCGTCTGAGCCGTACTTGTCAATCATCTCAAGAGGATCTATGCTGTTTCCACTCGATTTGCTCATCTTATCGCCCTTTTCGTCGCGAACAAGGGCATGCAGATAGACATCTGCAAAGGGAACTTCTCCCATAACGTACAGTCCCATCATCATCATCCTGGCCACCCAGAAAAATATGATGTCAAAGCCGGTAACAAGGAGCGACGTGGGATAAAAGGTCTCAAGCGCCTCTGTCTTATCGGGCCAACCCATGGTCGAAAAAGGCCAGAGAGCTGAGCTGAACCATGTATCCAGAACATCCTCATCCTGTCTGAGAGATGTTCCTTCACATTTGGGACACCTATCAGGGTCTTCAACTGCCACTATGATATTACCGCAATCACCGCAATACCATACCGGGATCCTGTGCCCCCACCATATCTGTCTGGAAATGCACCAGTCTCGTATGTTATCCATCCAGTCAAAATAGGTCGCCTCCCACGTGGAAGGAATAATCTTTGTTTCACCCTTCACAACCGCGGCGATGGCGGTCCTTGCCAGGGGTTTCACCTTGACAAACCACTGTTTGGAGACCGCCGGTTCCACATTGGTCTTGCACCGGTAACAGCGGCCGACGTTGTGCATATAAGGCTCTGTCTTTACAAGATAGCCGCCCTTTTTAAGATCTTCCACGATATTTTCCCTGCACGCGTAGCAGTCCTGCCCCTGATATATCCCGCCATTTTCATTGATAATGGCATTACCGTCCATAATAGTGATCACTTCAAGATCGTGTCTCTGTGCCATGGCAAAGTCGTTGGGATCCGCCGAAGGCGTTATCTTCACCGCGCCGGTGCCGAATTCCCTGGACACATAATCATCCGCGATAATCGGTATTCTTTTATTCACGATGGGGAGGATCACATCCCTCCCGATAACATCCGTATACCGTTCGTCATCCGAATTGACTGCAACAGCCGTATCTCCCAGCATGGTCTCCGGGCGTGTTGTGGCTACAATTATCTCGCCCTCTCCTTCGGCATATGGATATCGTACATGCCACAGGCTGGTCGCTTCTTCCTCATATTCAACCTCAAGATCGGATATGGCTGTATGACACCTCGGACACCAGTTAACAATATAATCGCCCTGATATATCAGATCATCTTCATAGAGTCGGACAAAGACCTCCCTGACCGCCCTGGAAAGTCCCTCATCCATAGTAAATCGTTCCCGGGACCAGTCACAGGAACATCCCAGTTTATGCAACTGCTTTATGATGACACCGCCGTACTTTTCTCTCCATTCCCATACTCTCTTTATAAATTCTTCCCTTCCTATATCGTGCCGCGTCAGCCCCTCTCTTGCAAGCGCCTGCTCCACCACATTCTGGGTGGCTATACCGGCGTGATCGGTGCCTGGCATCCAGAGCGTATTGTAACCCTGCATTCTTTTGTACCGAACGATAATGTCCTGGAGGACATTATTCAGTGCGTGTCCTATATGGAGTATCCCGGTAACATTCGGTGGAGGAATAACTATCGAGAATGGTTTCTTGTCACTTGTATCCTCCGCCCGGAACAGGCCTTCATCAAGCCAGCGCTGGTACCATTTTTCCTCAACATCAAGAGTCTCATAAGACTTATTCAATTCTTCTCGCTCCATAATACGTCCTTCTCGAAATTTTTTATCGGCGCTACTCACACAAATTCGTTCGCCGCACTGCTTATCATATTTTCATCCCGAGGGGCAAACCATTTGATAGTTGTGTCTCTCTTAAACCAGGTAAGCTGTCTCCTGGCATAGTGCCGCGTATCGCGCTTGATCAACCTCACCATATCCTCTCTGCTCTGTTTCCCTCTGATACAGGAGACCACATTCCGATAGGTCATGGACTGCATGGGCCTGACTGATTCATCATAACCCATATCCATAAGCTTTTCCACTTCCTCAACAAGACCGTTCGCCACCATTTTCTCAACCCGGTCATTGATCCTGTCATACAGAAGATCCCTGTCGATATTAAGGCCTATCTTAACGCAATCATAGGCATTCTTTCCGAATCTGTGTTCCCCCTGTATTTCAACAATGGACTGTCCGGTATGTTCCATGACCTCAAGCGCCCTGATTGTCCTGACAAGGTCGTTCGGGTGTATCCTCCCGGCGGCTGTCGTATCCAGGCTCTTCAAGCGTTCGTAAAGGTATGATTTACCATATTGCGCGGCATCTTTTCTATAGGAATCGCGAAGTCTTCCGTCAGCCCCCGGAGCGCTCAAAAGTCCACCGAGCAAAGCATCCAGATATAATCCCGTACCGCCCACCACAAGCACCTTTTTATTCCTGTTGTGAAGAAGGTGAAT